>NZ_JADBUP010000022.1:0-72767 GCF_020245605.1 Microcystis sp. M061S2
AATTAAAGCAGCTCTAAAGAGTTTTGAGTTAAAAGTTAAACTTCAAGTTTTCATTCAGGACGAATGTACTGATTAACTAATTTTTTGGGGAAAATTAGTTAACCAATCATTATAACATATAATTAATTTGCAAGAGTTCTAGTAGAAAACTGCCATAATCAGTAATCAGTAATCAGTGAAAAGACAGCAGAAAACTGCCATTTAATACTGCTCACTTAATCCATACTGCACACTTAAAACTCAAATCTGATAACTGATAACTGATAACTGAATAATCGCTTTGGTTGTCGCTATTTTAGGAGGTGCGGCTAAACTTTTTGGGGTTTTTCCCTCCCATTAGTCCTTTGATAAAATTCCTTGTAAAAAAGCGGTAGTTTTTAAATCAATCCCGGTAATTGCCGTGCCGACAACTACCGAATATGCACCAACTTTTAGGGCTTTTTTTGCTTCTTTTGGAGTCGATATTCCTCCTTCACAGATAACAGGAACTGATAACTTATTAACCAATTCTTCTAGGAAAGAAAAACTCGGCGGCTGCAGATGTTTACTGGCTTCTGTGTAACCGTAAAGAGTTGTACCGACAATATCAGCACCGGCTGCCACGGCATAAATAGCACTTTCGATCGAGTCTATATCTGCCATGACTAATTTACCAGTTTCCTGATGAATACGATCGATAATTGTGGCTAAAATTTCATCATTAGGACGCTTTCTGGGGGTAGCATCCAAGGCAATTATATCGGCACCGGCATCGGCAATAGCGAGAGCATCTTGATATTTGGGAGTAATATATACCGAACAATCGGGATAATTGCGTTTCCAAAGTCCAATTATCGGTATATCTGGCAATTGTTGACGGGTGGCTTTCAGATGAGCGGGACTATCAATTCTTACCCCACAAGCACCCCTATCCACACAAGCATGAGCCATGGCGGCAATAATTACAGGATCGTGCAGAGATGACTCTACTGGTGCTTGACAGGAGACGATTAAACCCGATTTTAAGGTTTCTATTCTCATAAATTATGAATTATGAATTATCAATTATCAATTATCAATTAGGAAGTGGGGAATGGGAATTATCAATTATCAATTATGAATTAGGAAGTGGGGAAGTGGGGAAGTGGGGAATGGGAATTATCAATTATCAATTATGAATTAGGAAGTGGGGAGAAGGGAGCGGGAATTATGAATTGGGGGGGGAGAATAAATAAAAATAATCTCCTGCCGACGGACGACCGGCTCCTAACCCCACCAACAAACTTTTTGCCGCAAACCTTACTTATAAGCAGCAATACACTGTTCAACTAAAGCGGTTACTGCGTCCACATCTTTCCAACCGAGAATTTCTGTGACTTTTTTCTCTAGATTCTTATAGGTTTTGAAAAACTCGGCGATTTCCTGCAAGCGATGGGGAGAGACATCTTTGAGAGATTTTACCTCAGCATAACGAGGATCTTTAGCGGGAACACAGAGAATTTTTTCATCGCGATCACCACCATCGATCATTTCTAACATACCAATAGGGCGCGCCGTAATCACACAGCCGGGGAAAGTAGGCTGATCCATGATCACCATACCATCTAAAGGATCGCCGTCATCGGCGAGGGTATTGGGAACAAAACCATAATCACAGGGATATTGTACCGAAGAATAGAGAACGCGATCGAGAGCAAAGGCGTTTAAATCCTTATCAAACTCGTATTTATTCTTACTGCCGGCGGTAATTTCCACTAAAACGTTAATTAAACCGGGTTTCGGTTGGGCAGGAATGCGCGATAAATCCACAAGCTTTCTCCAAATACAAGACAATAGCGCCTTTAGAGTCACCTAAAAGCGCAAGCAAAATTAAAACACACTTTGATCAACTCCGATCCAAATTTTACCCATAAGGGGGATCGGGACGAAGAAAAAAATTTTTATTTTGGCAATCGTCTATCTCAATTCTGTCACCTCATTTGCCTCGTTAGGGAGTAGGATGTGTTACCGGTAAGGGGTTCTTCGGTATAGTTAGGCGTGGAGTTATATCCAATCGCTAACAAGGGTAACGTTAGGGTCAGAATTGCGATCATGGTTCCGAGTAAGTTGGCCCACCTATGACTAGGAGGTTCGGAAGTCTTCCCTGACGGGTTGCTTGATTCCATAAAGGGGTCGTGTTGAACTCGACAAGTAAAGAATACGAGAGATATATAGAGCAGTCAGCTATCGGCTTTTAGCTTTTAGCAAATTACTGCTATTTTTTTGCCTTTGGGCTTGGTTAACGTCTTGTGAGTAAGCGAAACATTAACAGCAATATTCTCCCTACTAATTATATTTTACCAATTCTTTTCCAAGAGTTCCCTCTGATACTTTTCTTGACGATCTCTCCAGATCATGGTCTGTTGGTGTTCATCCCTGTTACCTTGTGGGTACAAGCATTGCCTAGCCTAGATTAGTTGTTCTCTAGCTTAGATCAAAACGGCTTCCTTATCTGATTGCGAACTGAGCTTATACTAAATCCAGTTATTAAAGACTGATTATCTATTCCTCCTTTTGCCTTTTGACTCTTGCCTCTTGCCTATCCTCATAAGTAGCCTATACTCAACGTATTTACTATTATTTACTAGCTCAATCCACAAAAAAAATGTCTGAAAGGCTTAAACCTTAAGCGATCCAAACATTTTTTCATTGCAATCGGAGGGTGATATTGACTTTATGTCTTAACTTCGAGCTTACGATAGAAACCTGGCTGTTAATGTAGCCTATTTAACCAAAATATCGATTTTTTGCTTATTTACCGGGATAGACAATGACCCGTTCTTAAAATTATCTCAGTTTAGAGATAATTGGTTAGCTAATCTCCCAATAAGCCAGGCCGCAGAGACCAGCAAGACATCTTCAGGCCTTCATTTGTCCTTTCCGGGCATGGACGGCGATCAGGCCTAGTGGAGTTAATCTACCAATATTTACATCATAACTCGATCGAGGGAGAAAAGCCAAGAACCTGCGAGAAAATTGCCGATTTATCCCGGTCAATATTACTGTTCAGATCGCCCTAGATGATGCCGTCAGTCATTCTTCAGCGAGAAACCACCTCGCTAGAGGATTCTGATTCTAGGGGGAGAGAGGGTTTAATTATCCCGTGTTTTGTCTCCTCTGGTGTCACTTGACGGATCACCTCCAAAGCTTCCTTGATCATTACTGCCATGGGAACCGCGACAATCACCCCCAGTAAACCGCCCACTCGCGCCCCCGTCAAGACCGAAACCAACACCCAAAAGGGATTTAACCCGGTGACACTGCCCAAAATTCGGGGAGCAATGCCGTTTTCGACAATTTGCTGCACCACTACAGCTACGGCTAAAACTTGCAGAGCTAAACCAATATCGCGCAAAGCTAGTAAAGCTGTCACTGTGACAATGCCGACAGTTCCCCCAAAAGGGATTAAGGCCATGGTACCAATCAAGAGGCCGAATAGAAGACCAAAAGGGACTTTAATCGATAAAAATGCCGTGACTAATCCCAGGGCCATGCAGGTGGCACAAATCACCTGTCCGACAAAGTAATTCTGAAAACTTAAGCGTAGGGTTAGAGAAAAGGGTTGTTGGACGGGTTTGGGCAACCATTGGATAATACTCCTCCAGATATCGGGACTGTGGAGAAGCAGATAAAAGGTGAGGATAATGGTTAGCAGCACATCAAGCACTCGCACCACGGTAAAAACGGTGAGATTAAGGGCTAAATTAACGCTTCTTCCCGCTAAAATTTGCAATTCTGCCCCTAAACGACTGTTAAACTGAGCGATCAGACCATCGAAACTGATCGGAATCGGTAGATTCATCGTGTCGATTTTGGTATCTAGTTGCATCAGTTGGCGCTGTCCCGAGTCTAACCATTCTGGCAATCTGTTGACAAATTGCTGTGCTTGGGTGAAGACTAGGGGAACTAGGGTTATGCCCACGGCCACAAAAATTAAAATCGTGATCAGGGAAACCACGATCGCAGCTAAACCCCGTTTTAATCCCTGACGTTCCAACCAAGTCACCGGATAACCCAAGAGAAAAGATAGAACGGCCGCTATCAGTAAAATAACAAATAAAGATTCAAAATAGCCAAAAATTGCCGATAATGCCCAGACATTCAGGACGACAAGTGGTGCGGCTAGAGCAATCACCAGTAAGCGGGATAAGGAATTCAGGGATTGCCAGCACGTCTGAACCCAATTGCGTTTCGGGGGAACGACTTTAACTTCCACCATGAAGCCTCTTAAAAGGTTTGTTTCAACACTTGTATTCTGACAGATCGAAGCCTAACCCGCTAACTCAACGGGGGGGAAGTGGGAAGATGGGGTGTGGGATGCTGACAGGTGTAGGTTTATTACAACCCAGATGGTTCTTCGGTTTGTCTTATGCAACGTACAGGATTATAAGGAATGAAACTCTTATAGAGAAAGACATTTGGCGATTTTTGTCAATTGTTTTTGATCTAGAGCGAACTAATCAATTAAGTCTCTTGCCAGATAAGGATTTAGTCGATTTATGCTCCCCTATCGAACCATACCAAGTAACGAAGAGCCTTTTTTTTAAGCATACTTACTCTCCAGCTAATCGAAGAACATCATTGACAACTTTATCAGTTAGCCACATTCCTTGATGGCGTAACTTAGCAATAACGGGAGCAACAGAAGATAGATAGCCCTGCTGCTTCGCTTTAACTAAAACACCAAGCGTTCCTGAATATTTCAAGCGATATAAATCGGCAATACGTCGGGCTAACTGATCATCAAAAATCAGTAAACTATCTGGATTTTCTAATCCTAAAGCTAAGACCTCAGCTTCTCCTTGCCCTAAATCAATAATAGCCGGAATTAGACTGACTGATTTAACCAGAGTAATTGAAATCCATTCAATTGCCTGAATATTGGGAACATCAATTCCTTTATTTTTACCGATTGCTAATTCTTCGATTACTGCTGGAGGAGTCAAGATTTGAGAATACAAGCGTTGGAGCAATTCCAAGTAGCCCACTTGATGTAAGTACAGTAGAGGAGAGGTGTTGACAATGACTTGAGGATTAGGCATTGACAATATCTTGTTCCAATTGTTCAGTCGTTAAAGAAAAAGGGGAGACTTGATAACGCCCCAAAATAGTTAAAAATTCTACTCGTGACATTCCGGCTAATTGGGCTGCACGTCCTGAAGATAGTTTGTCAAGTTCAAAAAGTTTAACGGCTGCCAATATTTTTAATTCTCTTGATAGATTTTCAGGAGTTTCTTTGAGACTAATTAAGATTTCTTCAGGAATTTCAAGGGAAATAGTGCTCATTTTCTTTCTCTCTCAATAATTGTCTCTATTCTACACCAATAAAATTAGTCCTTCTCTGTGAGTAGAATCAGTAACGGGTTTCCCCTCTCCAGCCGACAGAATGAGCAGGTGCAGTCTATCTTGTCCTCAAGGGGTTGGAGACCAAGCCTCTACGGCTTTATGGCAATATAATCGTGCTTAATTTGGGTTAGCGATCGAGTTGAGAGGTGGTCAAGGGAGAACACAAAGGCGAATCCGACATACCGCGCTACAATCCCTTACGGAAGACGATAGTTCGCCTGAGAAGGAGTAAAACAGGGAAAACTAATTGAGATTCCTTCTCCTGTGAATCGCTGCGATCGCACTCTTAGGATACACTTATAAATGTGGTAAAACTTAAAATGAAAGCCAGAAAAACAATAAGGAGGTAAGGGCAGTAGCATGAACGACCAAAGTGCTGTAGATATTGAGCAATTCCTAGAGTATTTAGAAACTTCTGAGACGGCTGATGACGTGCTTCCCGAAGAAATTGAAGCGGCAGAGAAAGCCTATCAGGAGTATCTAGAAGGGCGCGATCCTGGCAAATCCTTAGTTAAGTTAAAGGCTGAATTAGGATGTGGCGTTACATCATCTTAAAACCAGCCGAGCGTTACCTAAAACGGTTACAGCCTCGTAGCCAAGAGCGTATCTTAAATGAACTGGATCAATTGCTGGTTAGTCCTACTCAGACAGATTTCAAAAAACTTAAAGGACGTGAGGGTTATCGTCTGCGAGTTGGTAATTATCGGGTATTAATGCAAGTCAATCGAGAAGAACGGCTTTTCATTATCACTGAGATCGGTTCTCGTGGTGATATTTATAAATAATACCGAATCCGACATACCGCTCCACAATCCCTCACGGAAGACGATAGTTCGCTTGAGAAGGAGTAAAACAGGGGAAACTAATTGAGATTCCTTCCTTTGGGAGTCGTTGCTAGGGAGAGAAATATAAAGATTTATTAAATTGTAGCTTTTGATACTTTATCGGGGAGGGTAACGTGTATTGTTCTGTTGTCCGTCTTTGTTGTTGGGTTAGGCTGTTGCTTGAACTAGGCTGCAAGAGGGGCGATCGCACTCCGAACCTGAAAAAGTAAAACTACAACCTTACACCAACAAAAACACTACTCAGGAGTAAAAAATGAAAAATTGCACATTAGCTTTGGCTCTTGGGACTGCTGTAGTTACTACAGTTCTTAGCTTGGTTGCTGAATCCGCTCACGCTCTTACATTCCGGTTCGATGGGTTACGAACTGATGATGACTCATTCGATTTAATCCTAACCACTGAAGATACACTAATAACTGAGGCTCTTCGTTACTTGTTATGGTTCGATAGGGTGGCATAAATAAACTAAATCCTTATCTGGCAAGAGATTTAATTGATTAGTTCGCTCTAGATCAAAAACAATTGACAAAAATCGCCAAATGCCTTTCTCTATAATAGTTTCATCCCTTATAACCTCCGTCCATTGCATAACACAAACCGAAGAACCTTACTCAGGGTTTGCGGCAAAAAGCTTTTCGGTGGTGGCAGGGTGTGGGGTAGTGGAGCATTTGGCTGAAATTTCCCTAAACCCCGTAAATCCCTATCACCCTATCTCCCGACTCCGTTCGGCTGAGCTCACGGCCGAAGCCTGAATACTGACTCCCCGAGAGATTAACTTGCTTGGGAGGAGACAAAACCCGATAACTCGCGAAAACGGATCTCATCGCGGTGGGGATCAGAGCGACTAACTTGTACTTGGAAGCGATCGCCTAAAGATACCGAACGCTCAAAACGATGGGGTAATTCTAACCCCAATTCCTCCAATAAAATCAAGCCTAAATTTTCCTCTTCCCGCAGCCAGCGTAAAACCAAAGCTTGCCAGACTTGATCTCCCTGTCGTCGCAAAAATTCCAAACTCCAATAACGATTAGTTTGTCGTTCCACCGAGGTGGCTTCTTGGGCCGAACTAGCGACACTATAGAGAATTTCCTGCATTCTATCCCGGGTAAAAGGCAGTTTATCGCCCCGGAGATGGGCTTTTAGTTGAAAATGGGTCAAAAGGTCAGTATAACGGCGAATTGGCGAAGTTACTTGGGAATAGGTATTCAATCCCAGACTAGCATGACGGTTAGGAATCGTCGTCATCTCACTGCGCGGCATACAGCGACGCAAGGCACAGGAACGCACAGGGCCGGCGGGTAGTAAAATTAACTCCTCATCGGGGGGTAATTCTGGTTGTGGTTGTCCGCGGAAAGGCACGGGAATCTCGTGTTCCTGACAGTAGCGACCGGCGATTTCTCCGGCTAAAATCATCATTTCCGCCACTAATTGCCGAGATGGGGACACTTCCTGCAATTCTATGATAATTTCGTCGTTAGCCTTCACCTTAATGGATGATTCTGGCATTTGGATGTTAATCGATCCCTGAGATTTGCGCCAGGCGTGGCGTTGTTTGGCCCAACGGTTGAGAATCCTTACTTCCGGTTCATGCTGCAGATCCAGATGTAACATTTCATCCACATCTTCGTAGGTGAGGCGATAGGTAGGTTTAATTGTACTAGGATGGATTCGATAATCGGCGATCGCACCAGTTTCATCGAGGATTACCCCAAAACTCAAGGCAGGACAAAGTTTACCCTGTACCAAACTCATTGGACCGGCGGCCAATTCTAGGGGAAACATGGGAACCATTCCCGTGGGAAGATAGAGACTGGTACTGCGACGACGCGCTTCTAGGTCTAATTCATCATCGGGAAGCACTAAACGGCTAGGATCGGCAATATGGATCCAGAGACGATGACCACCATCCGCGAGCATTTCCACCGATAATCCGTCATCGATTTCCTCGGTACTTTCATCGTCGATGGTATAAATTTTTTGGTGGGTTAAATCGAGACGATTGTTGACATCCGCATCCGCAGGGGGATTGAGTAAATTAAGACGCGCCACATCAAGTACCTTTTTCGAGAATTGAACGGGGTAGGAACTGCGTCGCAGGAAAAGGTTTTCGTGACTACTCCACCATTTCAAATCGACTAACAATTCAAAAGCGGCCTCGGGGGTTTGAGAACGGCCCAGCAGCGAGAGTATGTCCATGGCTGCCGGATATTTTTGTTCGGGTTGGAGGATAAATTTTTCTAGAGACTCCAGACGAATTCGATCGCTTTCTGACCATTCTACCGTTTCACCGGCCAGGGCCTGTTGGAGACGTTGGAGAAATTGGCCTTTTTCCCGTTGACGCTGTTGTTCCACCTCTAGCTGGTGTTTGATTTCCTCTACCTGATTTTCCGAGCGGGCTTCGTAACCATCCCCTTTATTTTTAAAATAAACTTTATCATCACTCAAGAGACAATGGGCTGCATAGCAAAACTGCGGACTGCGATCGGAAAAGAGGATCTCGGCCATGGTTTCGGGAGTGACTAACTGATTTTCCCCGGCTAATAATTCCCAGGCCACTTCTAAACCACTAGCATCTAGATAGGGTTGGACTTCTCGCAGAAAATTGCCAATCTCCTTATGGTTGGACGGACCTGCTTTGATAATGTAATCGAAGCGTTGGGGACGCAGTTTATGCGGGTTTCCCCCTTGATCGATGACGATCCAATCTTTTTTCCCTTCTGGGCGATCGATCACCCCTAAGCGCCTTTCTCCTTGCACTCGAAATTCTACCAGCGTTCCCTTATCCACTGCTTCCCCTTACTGCCTATCTATTTTGTCTATTTTGTCTATTTTCTATCATCCTCGATCGATTACTCGATCTGCAAGGGCAATCATCAATCCCCACCCACTAGATAGGTATAACGTCGCAAACTGCGTTCATAATCCTGTAGTAGTAACTGGGATTCTTCCACCGTCATGCGATTTTCCTGCAAAGCTTGTTCACAACGAAGACGAATTCTTTCTAACAGGTCTTCTGCGGAATACTGCACATAACTTAATACTTCCGTGATCGTATCCCCTTTGACTAGATACTCGATATCGTATCCCTTGGGACTCATCTGAATATGTACCACGTTAGTATCGCCAAAAAGATTATGTAAATTGCCCATAATCTCTTGATAAGCACCCACCAGAAACATTCCTAGATAATAAGGTTCTGGAGAATGTTTACCGTTTTTGTACTCCAACGGATGCAATTCTAAAACTGATTTTACGTCCCCGCGCAAATCGATAAACTGGGCAATTTTCCCGTCACTATCACAGGTTAAATCGGCGAGAATACCTCTTTGAGTAGGTTCTCGATCGAGACGATGGATCGGCATAATTGGAAATAGTTGATCGATCGCCCAACTATCGGGAACTGACTGAAAAACCGAGAGATTGGCATAATAAATTGAGGCCATAATTTGCTCTAAGTCTTCCAAGTCATCGGGAACATAATCCTGTTGTCGGGCCACTTGCAGAATTTTGTGACAACAAGCCCAGTACAATTGTTCGGCTCTAGCTCGTTCTTTGAGACTGAGATAACCGAAATTAAACAGACTAATCGCCTCCTCTTTGAACTGTCCCGCATCGTGATAAGCTTCCTGATAATTGCGCTCATCGATACCCGTGTAGGTTTCCCAGAGATTACGGAGGATGAGGTGTTCTTTCCCATTGCAGGGATCGGGAGGGTTTTGGGGAACCTCACTACTTCCCAAGATATCAAAGACTAACACCGATTGATGAGAAGCGATCGCCCGACCACTTTCACTGATGAGAATTGGGGGTGAAATCTGGGCATCTTCACAAGCTTCCTTGACCTCGGCCACGATATCATTGGCATAATTCTGCATATTGTAGTTTTTTGAGGCGTAGAAGTTAGTTTTTGAGCCATCGTAATCGACCCCTAAACCACCCCCCACATCGAGATAGGTCATATTTGCCCCTAATTTCGCTAATTCCACATAAATCTGACTAGCTTCGCGAATAGCATCCTTAATGACGCTAATAGCGGAGATTTGCGACCCAATATGATAGTGCAGCAGTTGCAGACAATCTAACATCCCCGCTTGTTCTAATTCCGTCACCACCGTCAAGATTTCCGGGACGGTTAAACCGAATTTTGCCCGGTCTCCCGTGGAACATCCCCAACGGCCCACCCCTTTTGTCCCCAGTTTCGCACGCACTCCCAAATGTGGGGCAATTCCTAACTGACGACTGACGCGCAGGGTTAAATATAATTCTTCCAATTGTTCGATGACAATCAAAGGCCGATGACCGAGACGAGTGGTCAAAAGAGCGGTTTCTAGGTATTCTTTGTCCTTATAGCCGTTACAAATTAGCAATGGTTGTGTTTTGTCATTTTTGCCGTTTAAGGCTGGTTCTAGGGTAGCTAAAGCAATCATTAGCTCAGGTTTTGAACCAGCCTCCAGCCCAAATTGATAGGGTTTACCAAAACGCACTAAAGACTCGACGATGTGACGGTGTTGATTGCACTTGATCGGATAGACACCGCGATAGACATTGGGATAATTATAACGGGCGATCGCTCGGTTAAAACAGGCATTCAGGCGCTCAATCCGATCCTCAAGGATGTCACTAAACCGAATTAACAGGGGTAAACCGATATTCCGCCGCTTAATCGCTGAAACTAACTCGTATAAGTCCAAAGAACCGCCCCTTTCTCCCTGGGGCGAGACGGTAATATTTCCTGCGGCATTGATCGAGAAATAGGGTTCTCCCCAGCCTTGGATGCGATAGAGATTTTCGCTATCTTCGATCGACCAATGTTTAACGGGGGCAACTTTTTCGAGGTTGTTACCGTCAGAAGGGGTCAGATCCACTGGAGATAGTTGCTTTTCTTGTTTCTTAAGTTGAGTTTTACCCGCCATTGTCTATCGATCGCTCCGTATGAAACTCCGATCTTCTATCTTAAGTCAGACTTCCTGTCTGCGACCAAGATTCCGATCGTGATAGAATTTACTCTCTAGGCTCGATCTCTAGGAATAGTCATCTATATAAATTCAAGGCTATGCAGTTATTAGACTCAAAAGGACGTTTATTCGGTAAATTTAGCTTGCTTGATATCGGAGCGGCCTTAGTAATTTTATTGACAATTATCGGTATTTTTGTTGTCCCTGGAACGAGTGGTAAAAGTACGATCGCTCAAGTTACCAAAGAACCCATAGAAGTGGATGTTATTGTCCGGGGTTTAAGTGTTCTTAATCCCAACGCTTTGATTAATCAATTCAATACCGAGAAGAAAACTAATATTGTTATTCGTAATCAACCGGCCGGTCAAGTGGATATAAAAAATGTTAAACCTTTAGCGAGAAATGTCTTAGTTCCGCAGCCGGATGGTAGTGTAAAAGTCCTACCCGATCCCCGCACAGAAAACTATTCTCAAGATATGATTATGACTCTCAGTGGTCAAGCGGAAGTTACTGATACTGGTGCGGTTGTTGGCGGTCAAAAGGTGAAAATTGGCACTTTAATCGAGTTAGAAGGAGATAATTATAATTTCAACACCAGTGTTATCGATGTCCGTTTACCAAAAAGGTCTTAATCAGTGAGCAGTGAGCAGTAAACAGTGAAAAGACAGCAGGAAACTTCCATGTAACACTGCTCACTTGAAAACTCAAATCTGATAACTGATAACTTACCCACTGATAACTGATAACTGATAACTGATAAGAGGATTAACTGCTATTTATACACCGCCTTTAGCTCGTTTGATCGAGCAGTTACAAAAATTACCCGGAGTCGGACCAAAAAGCGCTCAACGTCTGGCCCTGTATATTCTCAAACGACCAGAACAAGATGCGATCGAATTGGCCCAGGCGATCGTAGCAGCGAAAAAACAAGTAGGATTATGTCAGGTTTGTTTCCATCTTTCGGCCGAACCGATTTGTGAAATTTGCCGCAATCCCAACCGAGAAACGGGGACTATCTGTGTGGTAGCTGACTCCAGAGATGTGATTGCTTTGGAGAAAACTAGGGAATATTCGGGCAAATATCACGTTTTAGGGGGTGTTATCTCACCTATGGATGGCATTGGACCGGATCAATTAAATATACAGTCTTTAGTCACCAGAGTCAGCCAGAAAAAAATTCAGGAAGTTATCTTAGCTATCAGTCCCAGTGTCGAGGGGGAAACCACGACTTTGTATATCGGGGGTTTACTAAAACCCTTCACTAAAGTTACCCGTATCGCTTTTGGGTTGCCCATGGGCGGCGATCTGGAATACGCTGATGAAGTAACCTTAGCGAGAGCTTTAGAAGGTCGTCGGGAATTATAGAGCAGGGTGTGAGGTTTTGATCAGGTTACTTTTTGGCGAATAATCGAGCATTTGTAATCTAAGATACAGTTTTATACTGCGTCTTATGCTTAGCTGCAGAATTTGTAGCTGTAGAAATCTTTGGGCGGGAATCACGAGCAACTGCACGGGAGCAAGAGCTATCGCGGTTAAATGCTTTAAAGGCTGTTCTAGAATCGCCATTTCGCCGAAACAGTCGCCGTTTCCCCAGATTTTTTAGGACGATTATTCGGCCCGACTACTCAAAGGGTTGTTGAGATTGCCAGTGCCGGGACGTTTGACACTATGGGATTGTAGGAGTGAGATCGCCTGTTGATACTGGGGATCATCCTTAGTTCCCAGCAAAGAAGGATCATCGCGGAAGCGCAGCTGTTGTTCTTGGGTTAACTCGATCTGCACATCGGGTTTAATGCCTTTTTTGTAGATATTTTCGCCGTTGGGGGGATAATAACGGGCAATTGTCACCGCTAAACCAGAACCATCGGAGAGGGTGTGTACCGATTGGACGGTACTCTTGCCATAGGTCGATGTACCTACTAAAGTCGCCCGGCCATTTTCTTTCAGCGCTCCGGCGAGGATTTCGCTGGCGCTGGCGGAACCTTTATTAACCAAGACTACTAGGGGTAAATCGGTAATAGCGGTGTTATTGGCGATAAATTGACGATCTCCACCACGTCGATCGATAGTGCTAACGATTTTGCCCTGTTTCATCCACATACGAGCGATATCAACACTAGCAAATAGTAACCCGCCGGGGTTGCCCCGCAGATCGAGAACATAGCCGGATATCTGTTGTTGACTTAATTCCTCGATCGCCTGTTTCATTTGTTCGGCTGCGTGGGAACTAAATTCATCCAGTTTGATATAACCAACTTTCACCCCACCTTCCTGTTTAAGGGTATAGCTAACGGAGGGGATTTCGATATCTACCCGGGTCAAAGTCACTTCAAATACCCCTTTATCGGGACGGGCAAGCTGTAAACTAACGCTAGTACCCACTTCTCCCTGTAGTGCCTCCATTGCCTGTTCTAGGGTCATTAAAGCGGTGGGTTTGCCGTTAATTCTGATCAGGCGATCACCGCTTTTTACTCCTGCTTCCTTGGCGGGGGATTTTTTCACCGTATCGACAACGACCAGATCGCTAGTGCGTTTATCGAGAGCTAAACGTACCCCAATTCCCGATAATTCTCCAGAAGTTTGACTGGTGAGGACAGAAAATTCACTAGGAGTTAAAAAACGGGTATAAGTATCATCCAATTCCTTTAAAGCTTCGCGAATTGCTGTGTAAGCTTGTTGGGGATTAGTATAATTTCTGCTTAACAATTCTTGACGTTTTTTTTGCCAGTCAATTTGATGAAAACCACGATCTACAAATTCATTATTAACAATTTGCCAAACTTGGTCGATGACCGCTTTCGGGTTATCTTCTAAGGGTTTTTCCCCTTTGGCTGCGGGGGTAAGGACCATCAGGGAACTAACTGCTAGGGTAGCGATCGCACCTCCGGATAGGAGTTTCTGCACGGAAACGAACGAGGGACGCGACTGGTTCATAAAGACAAAGCCAAAATAAGATTGACGTTTCAATAAAGCCATTCAAAAAGCGGGAGCATTTTGCCTTCGAGGGAGGTGAGGAGCAGT
Source organism: Microcystis sp. M061S2 (assembly GCF_020245605.1). NCBI lineage: Bacteria > Bacillati > Cyanobacteriota > Cyanophyceae > Chroococcales > Microcystaceae > Microcystis > Microcystis sp. M061S2. The sequence continues at coordinate 14,186 of NZ_JADBUP010000022.1, forward strand.
GTTAACTACGACTTTCGTATAGATAAGGGAGTTCCTTGTCTGGCTCTAGTATCCACTATAGTTCTAGTTCTATAAAATCGAGCAATATCTGGCGATGAATTTTTCCTAAAGAACGAGTCTGATTAATCTTCTGGGAATAGTATTCCCCTTGACGGATGGCAGCCGGAGGTAATAATGCTAAATCTTGCCCTTCCGTTTGCACTAATTTTTCTAATTCCACGGTCAGGGGTACATGATAAAGATAACGGGAGAGATTATCATCGTTATAAGAGCGAAAATAGCGTAAACTAGGGGCTTCGTAGTTAATTTCTTCTTTTAACTCTCGTTTTAACCCTATTTCTGGACTTTCACCCGCTTCTAAGTGACCACCAAATAAACCCCACACCCCCGGATAGAGAATCGTCGGGATGTCGTCGCGCAACTGCATTAAAAATCGACCGTCCTGTTCCAAAATCGCCAAAGCAACAAATATCATCAGTTATCAGTTATCAGTTGTCAGTTGTCAGGAGATTATTTGTATTTTCTCCCCACTTCATAATTCATAATTCATAATTCCCACACCTAACCCTAGCTATTTCTTGCTTTGTTTATGGGGTAAAAAGAAAGCATCAAGGGGGTCTGGGACGGGTTTAACCACTGCGGGGGGTTTGGGGGGAATCGCTTCTGCGACGGGTTGCACGGGGGGATTGGGTTTAACGGGGGTAACGACGGGAGTTGCTGGGGGTTTTGTTTCAGCTGCGCTGGGAATTGTCACCTGTCGGGGATTTTCCAGGGGTTTAGTGGAGACTGGGGGAGAATTATTTTCTGGGGGTTTAACTTCTGAGGTGGGGGAAGGTTTAATTTCTGGGGACGGGGAAGGAGTGGGAACCGAATTAACTGCTACTGCATCCATCTGTTCTAATTCCACCACATACAATTCGTTAACGGTTTGGGAACCCTGGGGAATAGCTTCAAAGTCAATTTTGCCCTTAATGACGATTTCTTCGCCTTGACGGGGTAATTTATTGCTATTGGTGCGAATCCAAATCTTGCCGGAACCATCCTGCAAAAGATAGGCTCCTCCCGCTAAAAAAGGGGCATAATTGCTCACAGTTCCCCTAAGATAAACTAAAGCACCTTTTGGTTTTTCCTGTAATTGCTCGATCGCTGTTAGGGGAGGATCACCGATGTAGGGAACGGCAATACCGAGGTCAGCAAGGGTACTACAACCGAATAACCCTAGCAATAATAATAAACTGCCGATGCGCCCTACACGAGTCTGAATAGACATTCTTGCTTTAACCTTAACGAGTGCGATTAGCCAATCTTTTTGACCATAGAATAGATCCGAAAGATTTTTGTTCTCGGTATTATCATAGAATGTCCGTAACTACTTGCCAAATTCTCGACGGGAAAGCCTTAGCTCAAAAAATCCAGCTTGGTCTAGGAGAGCGCATCCAGACGCTAAAATCTCCAATGGGACGACCTCCGGGGTTAGCGGTGTTGATGGTGGGAGACAATCCCGCTAGTGCCGTTTATGTCCGCAATAAAGAGAAAGCTTGTACTAAAATCGGTATGGCCTCTTTTGGTCGTCATTTTCCCACCGATACAAGTGAACTAGAAATTTTAGCGGAAATTGTCCGTCTCAATCAAGATGAGCGGGTGGACGGGATTTTAATTCAATTACCTTTACCTAAGCATTTAGATGCGGTTTCCCTTCTCTACCAAATTGACCCGAAAAAAGATGCTGATGGCTTACATCCTCTCAATTTAGGCGGTTTAGTGCGAGGTGAGGACTGTATTCGCAGTTGTACTCCTGCGGGGGTCATGGCACTGCTGAAAGAATATAATATTCCCATAGCTGGTAAGCACGCGGTGGTGGTGGGTCGCAGCATTCTAGTGGGGAAACCTTTAGCTTTAATGTTATTGGAGGAAAACGCTACGGTAACTATTGCTCACTCGCGCACGGAAAATCTGGCAGAAATAACCAGAAGTGCCGATATTTTAGTACCTGCGGTCGGTAAAGCGAATTTAATCACCCCGGATATGGTAAAACCTGGTGCGGTGGTGGTGGATGTGGGGATTAATCGCGTCGCTGACCGTTTGGTGGGGGATGTGGACTATGCTGGGGTTTTAGAAGTAGCTAGTTATCTTACTCCTGTACCCGGGGGTGTCGGTCCGATGACGGTGGCAATGTTATTAAAAAATACGTTGTTAAGTTACGAACGCAAGTTATAAATCCTCAGCTACCAGCTATCAGCTATTCAGTGATTCGGCTCTCTTGGGTTCGGTGGGTAAAATCTATTCTAAAATACAGTCTTGCTGGCGAGTGCGTGGAACGAACCACAAAGACACAAAGGACACAAAGATTGATCGCTTCTATATAAGTTAAACTTATCACACAAAGAATAAGAGGGCCGTAATTCTACCGATACAATCCTTGATTTTTTTTTAACTATGTTGGTAGAATTTTACAAAACTGAATAAACTAGGAGCTTTTCGGTCATGATCTTTATTATCCCGATTATTCTTGGTGCGGCGGCCTTAGTTACTGCTGGTGTGGGAGTTAGTGCGGGTGCTAATGGTGTCTCCAAGCTACAAAAGGCGCAAAAAATTGGCAAAAGTGCCGAACAAAGATATAAAAAAGCCAACAAATCCCTAGAAAAAAAGTTTCAAGCTACCCAAAAATTCGCGGAAGAATACGGTCAACTGCAAATTAATGTCAAAATCAACACTATCGGCAGATTTGTTAAGTTTATTAGCAGAATTGATCAAAGAATTAGTCAAAGAATTGGTCAAAATTCCTCCCCATCCCATCAACGCTTCTCAGAAGGGTTTGAGGGATTTTCTGCCGAACAATTCAAGGAATATAAAGCAGAAGTGTTAAACGCGCAAAGTTTGGCTGTGGGGGGTTTAAAAGTAGTGGGAGTCGCTTCGGCAGCCAGTCAGGGAACCCTAGGATTAATTGGTCTTTTCGGTACTGCTAGTACAGGAACAGCAATTAGTGGACTTAGTGGGGCAGCCGCTTGGAATGCCACCTTAGCATGGTTAGGAGGTGGTTCTTTAGCTGCCGGTGGTGGTGGTATGGCTTTGGGAACAGTGGTTTTAGGAGGTATTACCGTCGGACCTGCTTTAATGATTGGTGGTTTTGTCTTAGGAGGAGAAGGGAAAAAAGCCCTAAGTAAAGCTATCGAATACGCCAAGGAAGTGAATAATAAAATAGCTCAATTAGATAAAAGTAAGAGTTTTTTAGGACAAGTTCAGCGCAGAATTAAGGAGTTACAATACCTCGTTCATAGTCTTAATAGTAGAGCTATTCAGAGTTTAAATGAACTGGAGTCACGAGCTAATTTTAATCCCCATCTAGAGGAAGATGCAGCCAAGTTTCGGGAGGTACTACTTTTAATTAAAGCCTCATCGGAAATCATGAAACTATCCATCTTAGACGACAAGGGAAAATTAACTCAAGCAACGGAAAATCTCCAAGAAAAGTACCGCCATCTCTTAAAAAACTAATAATTATTCTTGAAAATCTATGAATGTTATCAACTGGTGGATCGATATTTATCCTCTGGTGATAATCAAAAACTTTCCTTAATTTTAGAAGAAATTACCATCTTATTTTGCTCTATTTATTGGAGAATTTCAGTCAATTATCGACGGTAAAAGCCGCGTTAAAGGATGCTAATCACTGTTGGGAATTTTAATTAATTACCCCTCAATATCTAATACTAAATCTGGTTAGTAAAAACTGATTATTTATTCTCCCTTTTGCCTGAGTGCCTGTCCTGATATGTAGCCTATACTCGACGGATTTAGTATTACTTATACCAAGATAAAAAAAGGTGGGACTTGCCCACCTTTGTCACTAAACTATTGTCCTTGCTCCACTGCTGCCACCATCAATAAAGTCTTGAGGACAGAATCAGGATTAAGACTGATGGAATCGATGCCTAATTCCACTAAAAATTGAGCAAATTCGGGGTAATCACTGGGGGCTTGACCACAGATACCAATTTTGCGATTTTGGGCTTTAGCGGTTTCAATGGCCATTTTCACCATGCGTTTAACTCCCTCATTCCGTTCATCAAAAAGATGGGCAACTAGGGCAGAATCCCGATCTAATCCTAAGGTTAATTGGGTCAAATCATTAGAACCGATCGAAAATCCGTCAAACACCTGAGCAAATTGGTCGGCAAGAATTACATTACTTGGTAACTCACACATCACATAAACTTGCAAACCATCAACCCCGCGTTCGAGACCATTTTTCGCCATTTCTTCGAGGACTCTCATCCCTTCTTCGGGGGTACGACAGAAAGGAATCATCGGAATCACATTAGTTAATCCCATTTCTTCCCGGACCATTTTCAGCGCCCGACATTCCAAAGCGAAAGCCTCGCGATAATTAGGATCAGTATAACGGGAAGCGCCGCGCCAACCGATCATCGGGTTTTCTTCCTTGGGTTCAAAGGGTTTGCCACCCAATAAATTAGCGTATTCATTGGATTTAAAATCAGACATCCGCACAATTACATCTTTGGGGTAGAATGCGGCTGCAATCATGGCAATTCCCCGGGCCAATTTATCGACGAAAAATTGGGGTTTATCCTCGTAGTGTTTGGTTAATTCGGCGATTTGGTCTTTTACGTCTCCTTCTTCCAATTCGTGGAATTTCAGCAAAGCACTGGGGTGGGCCTGAATGTGGTTAGCGATAATAAACTCTAGACGGGCTAAACCGACCCCTTGGGCAGGAATATCGGCAAAAGCGAAGGCTTTTTCGGGATTACCGATATTCATGAGGATTTTTGTCCGAGTTTGGGGCAAATTGTCCAGGGGAGTTTCAAGAATTTCAAAGGGTAGCAATCCGAGGTAAACTTTCCCTTCATCCCCTTCCGCACAGCAAACGGTGACTTCCTGACCGGTTTTAATCGTTTCCGTGGCATTATTGCAACCCACGATCGCCGGAATGCCCATTTCTCGTGCGATAATAGCGGCATGGCAAGTACGACCACCTTGATTAGTCACGATCGCGCTTGCTTGTTTCATAATCGGTTCCCAGTCGGGATCCGTGCGATTGGTGACGAGAACTTCTCCCGGTTTAAAGTTGTTGATTTTATCTACACTGAGGATGACTCTGGCTTTTCCTTGACCAATTGCCGCACCTACACTCCTTCCCACTGCTAAAACTTGACTTCTTTCTTTAATTTCGTAGGATTTAAGGATATTAGCGGCTTTTTGTGATTGTACGGTTTCTGGACGGGCCTGAACGATAAAGAGTTCTCCCGTGATCCCATCTTTTGCCCATTCGATGTCCATGGGGGTGTAGGTTCCGCGCACTTGCGAGTAATGTTCCTCGATTTGGGTCGTCCAACGGGCTAAAGTGAGGATTTCTTGGTCACTAATGCAGAATTGATCCTGTTCTAGCTTGTTAACTCGGATATTCTTGGTTAGACGCGATCCTCCATCATCGTAGATCATCTTGATGGCTTTACTGCCGAGGCGTTTGTCGAGGATGGGTTTGTAACCGTTTTTAAGAGTGGGTTTAAAAACCAGATATTCGTCGGGGTTAACGGCACCTTGCACGACATTTTCCCCTAAACCGTAGGCTGCCGTGATTAAAGTGGCATTTTTGAACCCTGTTTCCGTATCGATGGAAAACATCACCCCGGAGGTGGCTAGATCTGAACGCACCATTTTTTGGACACCGACGGAAAGGGCGACGGCAAAGTGATCGAAACCGTTATGATGACGGTAGGAAATAGCGCGATCGGTGAATAAAGAGGCAAAACATTTATGGCAAGCTTCTAAAACTCCCCTCACCCCTTGCACGTTGAGATAGGTTTCCTGTTGTCCGGCAAAACTCGCTTCTGGTAAGTCTTCGGCGGTGGCGCTTGAGCGAACGGCCACATCTATGGAATGATAGAGATCATCGCCATAACGTTCACAGAGTCGGCGATAGGCAATAGCGATCGCATGACTTAAATCATCGGGGAACGGTGTATTTAAGATTAATGTGCGCGCTTGTTTACCTTTTTCTTGCAAGTTCTGCACATCATTTTCGTCTAAATCTTGGAAAATTTGTCTTAATTGTGCGTCTAGTCCGGCTTTTTCGACAAAGTGACGGTAAGCGTAAGCGGTGGTGGCGAATCCTGTGGGTACATTAATCCCTTTCGGGGTTAATTGTTGGATCATTTCGCCTAATGAGGAGTTTTTCCCACCGACTAATCCCACATCTTTGCTGTCTACTTCTTCAAACCACAGAATTAATGCTTGTTCTCTAGAGGTTCTCGCAACATCTTGTAGTAGCATCATAAGTATTTTTACCTCTGTACTTTATACTTTCAGTTTAGCTACATACCATCTTCAAAAATCCTTGAGTTTGATATTTATTTACAAAACTATATAATAGCCAAATCAGCCACGATAACCCTATCTCTAAAGGGTTTGATTGTCTAGGTAATTAACACAAAAATTAACAAATTAATCAGGAGTCTCAACAGTAACTTTCTTCAATGATAGCCTTAGTTATCTCAAAATAGTTACAGCAGTTATCTCAATGGTGAGATAGGAAGTTTTCGTTTTGGGGAGTCGGTCGTCAGCAGTCAGGAGTCAATACCAAATTAGGTTATACTTTTTTTTATGAGAAGGGCTGTAATTTAGCTTTAGGCATTTTCAAGGTCTGATAATAGTTCTTCTTCTGTTAAGTCAATCATCCCTAGGCCAAAATCGGTCAATCTCAATAAAAAATTAACCCTATCCACTCCTAATAAATTGGCAGCCATACCCGATGAAATAGGTTTCATCTCAAAGAGTTTTACTACCATAGCCCAGGTTGCTTCTCTCTCGAATTCCTCTCGTGTTTTTTGAAGAAAGTCGGGTAAATTTTCAGGATAATTTATTGTGACTTGTAAAGTCATCTATCGTGCTATATTTATCTAATTTTTTTAGGTTGGATTTCACCTAGTTTAGCTCCATCCAACCTAGATTTATTTATAGTTGTGTAATGGTGACATCAACAGTTTTAACCGTAGTTCCTAAACTGGATAAGGGAGGTTGAATTTCCTGTTCATTACCCACTACTAGAGTCACAATTTGATTCGGTTGCAGATATTGTTGGGCCACTCGTTGAATATCAGCAATTGTCACCCCTTTTACCGCTTGTTGATAACGGAAGATAAAATCTTGGGGATAACCATAGTATTCATAGGTCATCAATCGCGATAAATTTTGACCAGGTTTCTCAAACTTAAAAACAAAAGAATTGAGAATAGCATTTTTAGCGTCTTCTAATTCTTTTGCGGTTACGGGTTGATTGCGAAGGCGCTCGATTTCGCCTAAAATTGCCTTAATAAAAGGTACGGTAGCATCGGTGCGAGTTTGACCTCCAGCAATAAATAAACCGGGATAATCATAACGACTATTCCAGACACCATAGACAGAATAAGCTAATCCTTGACGGGAGCGCACTTCATTAAATAAACGACCACCAAAACCGCTTAAAATCTCATTTAATACCGTTAAAGCGGGATAGTCAGGACTATCCAAACGACCACCAAGATGGCCTAATAAAACCGTACTCTGGGTTAATTGGGGTTGATTGACAACAAAGACACCTTGAAGATTTTTTTGAGTTGCCGAAGGAGTGACAATTTTAGGGGTAGTTGCGGGATTTTTCCAATCGCCAAAAGTCTTATTGATTAATGCTTTCATCGACGGAGAATCAAAATCACCGACAATCCCTAAAATTATTTGGTCGGGACGGACATAGGTACGATAAAAATCGATTAAATCCTGACGGTCAATATTAGCTAAAGTGCTATATTCTACAGTACGAGCGTAGGGGCTATTATCACCATAGACTAGCTTTTTAAACTCCCGACTAGCAATATCATCGGGATCATCATTACGTCGGGCAATTGCTCCTTTTTCCTGAACTTTGGCTAATTCCACCCTCTGATTTTCAAAAGCTGGGGAACGCAAAACCTCGGCAAAGAGATTAAAAACTGCTTCTAAATCTTCACTAAGAGCGCTAAAACTAGCAGTTCCAGAGTTAAGATCGATCGAGGTTTCTACGAGGGCTGCTCTTTGTTCTAATAATTGATTTAAGACATTAGAAGGATGTTTTTCCGTGCCACCACTACGCAGCACGGTTCCAGTAATATCGGCTAATCCGACTTTTTCCCCAGGTTCTAATCTTCCTCCCGTCCGAATCATCGCCGTACCACTCACTAAAGGTAAGCTCCGATCCTCCACTAAATAAACCACCATACCATTATCTAGTTGATAACGTTCGTATTGGGGAACTGTAACTTCAGGAAGGGGAGGAAAAGTTAAATCGGTAAAATGTCGCGGGGTTTGGGCAATTGCTGGGGAACGAAAAGCTAGGACACCCATCAGGGTGATAATGATTAAACCTAGCCATTGTAAGCGTTTTTTCATGATTTGAGTGAAAATTATCGAGAGGAATAGATAAGAGGGAGCAAAAGGCAAACTTAGCCGCTTTTTGCTTTTTACGGTAGTCATCAAGAAGTAATGATGATAGAATAGTCGCTAAAAATCAAGTATCTCTCCGCCATGCCTAATTGTCCAAAATCCCCTACGGATCGGGGGGATCTAGTATTTTATCCATCACTATAATTCCTCTTTGGATTTATCATTACTTGTTTAGCACTACCAATTTCAATCAGATTCTTGAGTATTTTTCGTTCCCCCTACAAACACATTCTAAACTAGGGATCGGCACTGCTGCTCTGGCAGCACCTCATCAGAATGAGGCATGGGCAAGGCGCTTAAACCCTTTGTTGGCAAAACTTGTCGATACCTCAGTAACGTGAAAAGTGCTATAGTTAAGGGTTTGGAATGTCGGAACAGCAGCCGGTCGTCGAGAGATGATGTCAAATCCCGTCATACTTTATCTTTATTTCTGACCAGCTGCCTAGATAAATCAGAAAGTAAAAGTCGTGCGGATAGTTCCGATAACTAAGGTGGAATTGTTATTATTTGAGTTAGGAGAAGTAATCACGATTACCCCCGGAGTCAGGGCAATATTATCGGTGAGTTTCCACTCATAAAATCCTTCGATATGAAAGGAAGTATCGGGATCATTAGTGCCACTACCATCATTTAATCTAATACTAGAACTAGATACCCAGGGCTGCATACCAACAATAATACCGGCCGTATTTCCTTCCTTAAATAAATCAGGAAAAGCCAAAGTTACCGCCCAATTCCAGATATCTAAATCCCCGCGTTCTAGTTGTCCATCTAAGGTGCTAAGGGTGATAGCTTTTGTGTAACCACCCCAACCACCGAGGACAAAACCATCGACAATTCGCCAAGTAAATTGTAAACCCAAACTATTATTAATAGTCGGGACAGCCTCCCCGAATAGCTCTTCGGTGAAAAATCGGAAATTCGAGCGCTGACTTCCCGTTCCCGTATCTAATTGGTTATAACCATGAAAGTAGGATAAAGCAATGCCAAAATTATCGTTTGGAACATAACCCAGCTGCCCTAGGGCAGTATAGGAACCGTTAAATAAACCCGCACCCGGGTTAGGATCGTTAGCATCCCCAGCAAGATAACCGGCGCTGAATTGCAAAGCCCCATAATTACCCTGTAAACCGAGTCCAGTTTGTCCGGGGGCAAAATAAAGGGGATTGCGGGTACCAAAAGCGGAAAGCGCCCCACTAGCACCATCTCCATCCAAAAAGTTGAGGGTATTGGTAAAGTCATCTTTAGCACCTCCCGTCGCTTCTAACCAGAGGTAGATATTTTCCGTGACGGGGAAACTGTAGTTTAAAACTTCTACCAATAAATCGTTGCCGTCGGGTTGGGTAAAGGCTAAGGTACTTTGAAAAGTTCCCGTGGTATCGGCTAAATCGGCAATATTTCCCGTTGCTAGACGGGTATAGAGTAAATCTTTGCCTGTAAAGCTAGTATTTAATTCTAAACGGGCCCGATAACCAAAAGCTGGCACTTGGGGAATCCCTTCACCACCGTTTTTTTCTCCTGTGGCTACCCCATATAATGCCATCACCACTTCCCCGGTTAATTTAGTAGTGGTGGAAAATTGATTATTTTCCAGAAAGGCAACCCGGTTTTCTAAGTTATCAACTCTTGCCCCTAAAGCCGCTAATTCTGTCTCGAATTCGCTGACTAATCGCTTGATTTTGTCTAGATCTTCTTTTAATACCGCTACTCCTTCTTGAATCAATCTTTCTAGGGTATTTAAGCAGGAATTCAACCCGGCGGCAAATTCCCAACGAGTTAAAGCGCGTTCACCGCGAAAAGTAAGGTCAGGATAACCTACTATACAACCATACCTCTCCACGAGACTTCTTAAGGCCTCAAAAGCCCAGGCGGTGGGAGAAACATCCCGCAATTGATTCACCGTCGTCACCTGTGCCATGGGGTTACTAGAGAGGTTTTCGAGACTATTAGCCAGTACAGGACTAGAAAAACCCAGTAATATCGCTGCTGTTAGGAAATTTTGCTTGATTTTCATTGCTGTCTCACACACCTACAAGAATGATTATTATTCTCAATATAATCAGGTTAGCAAACTTTTTCCAGTCTGGCACTATTGCCAATATTTTTCAAGTGTTACTCCAGATAAAATCTGAATTGCCTAGCATTTATCGGTTTAAATAAATCTTAAATAATAATAAAAGCAATAAGTAAATAATTTTATTGTTCCTAAAAACAAGATAGAGACGCTGCTGACAGCATCCCTAAATGATTATTTTTGGTTCAATTGAGGATAAAAAAGAGGTAACTAGCGCAATTCAGCGTTAAACTCGTTAAAAGAGCGTCTTTTTAACTCTACCGATTCTGATCGAGGCAAAAGATCAAAAACCTTTCTTAAGACATCATCCACATCTTCATATTTAACATTGCCCAAACCATCATAAACCACTTTACCCTGTTGGTCTAAAACCACCGTTTGGGGAACCCCACCGCGATAATAGTAACCAGGTTCATCGGGACGATAGGAAGACTTTAAGGGGATAGAATCGACAGTAACGGGGATAATACTGGCGGCACGACCGTAAAACTCTTGAAAACGGGAGACAATCGCCGCAAATCGCTTACAATCGCTACTATCATCCAAATAATAGACAATAATAGCCGGAATTTTCCGTTGAAAAGTTTCCGCTAAATTTAAACGCGGTGGTACGAGGGAACCATTACCCGCATAGACCACAAAAATATTACCATCGAGGCGATCATCATCGATCCCCGCATAGGCGCTAGGGGTTAGCCAAGGAGACAAACTCGTCAGAGCAACAATGAGAAAGACAAGACAGATCTGAAGACGCAGCCGATAACGAGATTTCATGATCAACAGGGTTAAAATATTAAGACAATTTTTAGTGTAAAAAATCTTGTGACCTTCGAGCGCGATAATTCCCAAACCACCTCGCGAGTCATTGCCGCTAACTCGCGCTTTGCCAATACCTATTATGCCATTCTAGGACTACATCCGAGTGCCTCGGTGATCGAAGTGCGACGCGCCTATCGGGAACTCAGCAAACGATACCACCCCGATACTACCGAACTCAGCCCCGAAGTGGCAACGGTTAAATTCCAGCGTCTTAACGAAGCTTATGCCACCCTGAGTAATCCCGATCGCCGTTCCCTGTATGATTTACAGATAGGTTACTCGCGCTGGAATGTCATCCAAACCATCCCCGATGGCGATGAACCCATAGCTAATCGTAGCGCCTATCTCGATCCGACTGATCGCCCCCTATCTTCGGGAGAGATTTTTGCTTTGTTTATCTTGGCACTCACCCTGCTCGGCTGCTTGTTACTGGCGGTGATTATTGCTATGCTTCGAGGAGAGAATGCTGTCACTGTAGCCCAATTATTTTTGATTTAGATGCGATGAAGATTCCCACTGCTGATACTCCCCTCTATAATCATCCCTTACCGGCGATCGAAGCATGGCTAGTTAAATTAGGTTGTCGGAAAAATACCGAGAATATCCACTGTTGGACTGTGGAAAAACCGACATGGAAAGCGGAAATCTGCCTCGACATCGAAGAAATCACCGTTCGTTACTTTCGGGCAGCCAATGACGGCAGTGACATCAATCGCGCTTTTAAATACTCCCTTAGTCGCCAAGATATAGAATCGGCGGTTTTTTCTGGTCCCTAATCATTAGTCCAACTTTTGACGAAAAAGTGCCAGCGATTGGAGTGATCGGAGGGAGAATTCAGGGACTTTTTCCCTGAAAATTAGGTAATTGACCACCTGAAAATCGGTAAAACCCCACACCCCACACCCCACACCCCACACCCTACCCCGTCAAGATAGCGCCGGAGTTGGCAGCGAGGAGAGCTAGTCCGAGCATTTGTACTAAATTTTCCAAGACGCGGTGTCAATCCAGTACACTTGTTCAGCTTGAAATCAAAGCTCCCCCACAACTGGAACCGCTGCCGGCAGTGCAACCGTAGCAATAGGAAGCGGTTTGTACCTCTGCAATTACATCTAAACTACCCGCTTGTAATAAATCCGACAGGGTTAATTTTTGGCCTTGACCGGTGCAAGCGACCAGATCTTCCATCTGATTAAAATCGCAGTCATAGATATTACCCAAATAATCGATCGAAAGCTGATTACGACACATCAAATGCTCGACAGTATCGCCATTAAAATGGTCTTCGAGGAATTGAAGATAGGGTTGATAGAGTTGCCGGTGTTCCAGATGGAAGCGCGTCCTGCCGACGGGTAGGTTAGTGATAGTAAATAGATTGTTAAAAGAAATATTAAAATGTTCTTGCAAGAACTTTTTGTAATCCCGTGTTAGGGATACCTGATCCGGTGTGAGAGAAAAATTCTCTGACTTAGGAATCTGGGGATTATAGACTAGATCGACAATCAAATTCGGCTCTTGAGCGTAGCCGAGACGGTTTAACCATTGTAAAGCGGCGATTGATCGATCATAGACTCCCAGACCGCGCATTTTATCCACATTATCGGCAAGATAACAGGGTAAAGAAGCCACCACCCGCAGCTGATGGCCAGCGCAATATTCAGGAATATCAGTAAATCCTTTCTCGAAATAAATAGTTAAATTCGAGCGCACAATTACCTCTTTTCCCGCTTTTCTAGAGGTTTCCACAATTGGTTTAAAACCGTAGAGCATTTCGGGAGCGCCGCCAGTCAGATCGACGGTTTTAATTTGGGGAAATCTTGCGATCAGTTCGATAATTTGTTCGCACACTTCTGGAGTCATTTCTTCGGAGCGAACTGGACTAGCTTCCACATGACAATGGCTACAAGCAAGGTTACATCTTTTCCCTAAATTAATTTGCAGAACCGAGATTTTTTGCTTAGTTAAAGGAGTTTTTATTTTCTCAACAAAAGGGGTCATGGGAGAGTAAACAGTAATCAGTAAACAGTGAACAGTAAACAGTGACCAATCACTAATCAATGATAACTGATAATGGATGAGTTTTTTGTCAATGGGTAACTCCTAACTCAGATAAACTTGATTTTTCTCTTAGTTGCCAGGGGATAGATCAGAAAGATTAGCTGATTTTTCTTGCCAATCTTGACCAATTTTAATCGTCACATCAGAAGCGAGATTCCCCGTACTTTCCACCAAAACTTCCCCGACACCAAGGCTATTATGCAGGGCAGCAGCCAGGGAATCATCCCCTTTTTGAGCAATAATTTTGGTAGTTTCTAGAATTGGCGATGAAGACTTAGAGACAAAAACATTTTCATAACCAAACGAGCGCAGATATCTGACTAGAGTTTGCACCGCTTCTGGATTATCGATGCTATCTTCCACAGCTATGCGAGTCGGTTGCGTGGTTTCCTCGATGTCAGCGATAAAAGAGCCGTGGTTAAAATGTTGAGCCACTAGCTCTTGAATTTTACTTTGATTGGGCAACCAATAACTGATCCCTTGCCGACCATCACCATTAAAGTCTCCTGGTAGGAGTAGCATTTGCACATCAGCGCGCTCAGTTTTGGAGGCAAAACCGGCTAGGGCGAGTAACTCCTCTAAACTGAGATTAGTATCGATACTATTGCGGATAACCTCGATAATATCAGGAATTTTCAATAAAGTTGCTGGTTTTAGAGTTTGTTCCACTAAAGACCGCATTAATTGCTGTTGTCGTTGGATACGACCGATATCGCCGTTAGCATCGTGACGAAAACGGGCAAACTGGAGGAATTTCTCGCCGTTGAGGTGTTGTTCCCCTTTTTTCAGGTCAATGTAGAGGTGTTGACTAAAATCTTGGTACTTCATGTCTTTGGGAACATATACCGTCACCCCCCCCAAAGCATCAATTAATTTTTCCACACCCTGCACATTAATGCGAACATAGCGATCGATAGCCACTCCGTCCAAAAGATGACTAACCGTTTCCGCCGTTAAAGCAGGTCCCCCGAGGGCGTTAGCTTCATTGATTTTTTTCTCCCCGTAACCCTCGATATCGGTGCGGGTATCCCGGGGGATGGAAAGCATGGTTAACTTCTGTCTTTGGGGGTCAAAACGCAGTAACAGCATGGTATCGGTTAAACCCTCCAAGGAATTAACCGGGGCATGATAACCCAGATTTGGGGTTTCTGCCTCCTTGACATCGGATGTCAACACTTTCGCGCCGACTACCAGAATATTAACGGGACGGTTGAGGGCGGGAAGTTGCAGATTTTGATAGGATATCGCCTGCTGATTGTTAAAAGCGGCGGCTTCTTCGGGACTAAGGGCAGCTTGTCGCAAAGGTGTGGAGGAGAGAGACACAGCCAACATCGCCCCCGCCGTAGCGGAAACTAGGGCGCAGCCAGTTAAGCCTAGGGCTGTCAGGAACCATTTACCGGACAATCGCCGCTTTTTCACAGGTTTAGCTGCTAATTTGCTTGATTTTACGCTTTTAAGCCTTGATTTCGTCTTATTAACCACAAATTGCCTCACACAATCACTAAATATCTCCCTAAAACCATATTTTAAAGAGATGAACTATTTTTTTTCTCAGATAACCGGAAAAGATCATTAAACTAATCGGGTTTTTTAGAGAGTTAGCAGATAATATAGCAGAATTTTTCCCTATAATCGTTCTGCATCGCAATTTTGGAGAAATATCTAGGGTTTGTTTCCTGGGAGCGGGGTGTGGGAATTATGAATTATGAATTATGAATTATGAATTATGAAGTGGGGAAGTGGGGAAGTGGGGAAATTGAACTAAAACCCCAAAACCCCAAAACCCCAAAACCCCAACCCCCAACACCTAAAACCTGTCTCGGAGTCTCCTCATTGGCTGATTTTTTTGTGCAGAAATAACTTTTGTGGTCGATTAAATAACCAATTGATCAACCAACCGTCGGTTTTTTGCAAACGATAACCGCTACTTAAGTACAGTGACTGGGCCGCTAGATTATTATCGAGAACATGGAGGGAAAGTTCCTCAAAACCCCATTCTCTAGCGATCTGTTCACACTTGAGCAGCAATCTCCGGGCCAGGCCCGCACGCCGGCGATCGGGACTAACGGCTAAATTAGAAATATAAGGAATGGGAACAGCTAAAAAAGAACTGGATTTTAAGCTGATTTCCGCCGTAGCGACAATAACTTCCTGAGAACCCGTGGCGGTGACACTGGTTTGACTGACTACCAGACAGTGATAGTAAGGGGTATCACCGCGTAATCGTCCCCGTAAGTCCTCGTAAATGCCTAATTTAAAGATAGGACGCAGAAAAGACCAATAATTGGCCGTGGGGAAAAAACTATCGGCGAGAATCTCCGCCAAGCTTTTGAGATCTTGGCTTTGGGCCAAACGCACCTCGACGGTAATGGCGGCACTGTCACCGGTCGCTTCCGAGTCGGAGGGATGAGACAATAGGTATGAGATAAAACAGGAGTCCACTTTAATCACAGGAGTCGGCAGGGAAGGTGGGGATGGCAGTCCTTATCAGGGAAAGGTAAATAGGGGTGGGAGCTAGTTGGGAGAATCAAGCATCTATCTTAAGGAGAATACCGCAATTTTTCAAGACTACTGAATCAAAATCTCATCTATTCTACTGCCTATAGCCCCAGTTGGGGGAAAGACCGCTATTTTTCGGGAATTTTTTTTGATCTCCAGGCAATGGTTAAGAGGGGATGATGCTGGTTAGAACTAATCTCTTTCTTTTTGGGTCAATTAACTATATTCTTTAATCTAATCTATTCTCCTATCCCCTCCATGATCAAAGAAATTTCCGCTTATTTGCAAGTGTTCCGCAGTCAAAAAATGGCGGCTTTGTTATTCTTAGGTTTCGCTTCGGGATTGCCCTATTTTCTCACTGGTCGTACCCTGCAAGCTTGGATGACCACCGAAGGAGTTGATCTGAAATCGATCGGTTTATTTAGTTTAGTCGCTCTCCCCTACTCTCTCAAATTTCTTTGGTCTCCCTTACTCGATCGCTATCTTCCACCGCTGCTTGGTCGTCGTCGCGGTTGGATTTTAATCGCTCAAGTTTGTTTAACTTTAGCGATTGCAGCCATGGCTTTTCAACAACCAAAACAATCTTTGGAATTATTGGCAATTAATGCTTTACTGATCGCTTTTTTTAGTGCCAGCCAAGATATTGCCTACGATGCCTATCGCACAGATATTTTAGAAAAATGGGAGATGGGTGCTGGGGTAGCAATCGGGGTTTTAGGTTATCGTTTGGCTTTAATTTTAACCGGTTCTATCGCTTTAATTTTAGCCGATCACGAACCCTGGCCCCTCGTCTATCTTTTCCTAGCTGGATTGATGGCTTTAACGATTATTTGGTCTTTTTTCGCCCCAGCTACTCCCCCTAGAGATGATCATCCCCAAACTCTTTTAGAGGCAGTTTGGTTGCCTTTCCAAGAGTTTTTTCAACGCTATCAAATAGGTAAAGGAATCGGCATTCTCGCCTTTATTGTTCTCTATCGTTTAGGGGATGCTTTAGTTAATAATATGGTGACTCCTTTTCTCTTAAAAACTGGTTTCAGTCAAACCGATATCGGGGCGATCCAAGGCGGACTGGGCATGATAGCAACTATGGTGGGAGTTTTATTAGGTGGTTCCCTGTTAAGTCGTTGGGGAATTAATCGATCGCTCTGGATATTTGGTCTGTTGCAAGCTGTTAGTAATTTAGCCTATTTTATTTTAGCAAATTTAGGTCAAAATTATCCTTTTATGGTCTTGGCTATTAACATTGAAAACTTCTGCGGTGGCTTAGTCACTGCCGCTTTTGTGGCTTTTTTAATGAGTCTTTGTAATGCTCGTTTTACCGCTACTCAGTACGCCCTTTTATCGAGTTTAATGGCCTTTAGTCGCGATATTTTGGTGGCTCCCGCCGGAGTTGTAGCCGAGGCGATCGGTTGGCAGTGGTTCTTTTTAATCACAGTAATTGCCGCTTTACCCGGGTTAGCGTTATTGCCTTTATTTGCTCCTTGGCAAGAGCAGGATTAAGCTAATTTATGAGCTAGGAAGTGATAATTTATTCCTCCGATTTCACTCGCATAACTACTAAAGTCATATCGTCGCTACCGTCATTTCCCAACCCAGTAAAAGCGGCAACTTTCCCAAATAAATATTCGAGAATCTGTTCGGGATCGGTGTACTGTTGACAGGCTTCTTTAACTGCCGATAGCCAATTTTGCTGATCAAATCTTTCCCCTTTCGAGTTAACTGCATCGGTAAAGCCATCGGTATAATAGATCAACGTATCTCCCGCTTCTAATTGCACTTGGGCATCGTCATAGATAGAATCGGCCTCTAAACCCACTAATGTCCCTTCCGTGTCGAGAGACTCTAACTCTCCCGTTTTGGCCCGCCACCAGAGGGTGGGATAATGGGCAGCATTACTGTAGCCAAGACGGCGCGTCAGGGGATCATACTCGGAATAAAATAATGTCACGAAACGATGAGAATTATCGAGATCGGCATACATAACCCGATTGAGATGACGCAAAATCTGGGCCGGGGAGTGACGATTTAACACTTCCGCTCGCAACATTCCCCGGGTCATGGTCATCAATAATCCTGCCGGGACACCTTTACCCATGACATCACCGATGACTATACTCCAAGGAGCGGTACTGGCTTCCATTTCCGCCTCCCTTGCCGGTTTAAATTGATCGTAGTTGCAGGGGATAAAATCATAATAATCGCCACCAACGCGATTAGCCGTTTGGCAGTGGGCTGCCAATTCTACCCCCTGAATTTTCGGACATTGCCGGGGTAAAAGACGATTTTGGATTTCGGCAGCGATTTCTAACTCTCGATCCTGACGTTCCTTAGAACGTAATTCGACCGTTAATTCATTATTAGCTATAGCTACCGCCGTTTGATCGGCCACTAGCTGCAACAGTTTACGACGGGTGGGTGTCCAACCATAATCGGGATCGCGACTGAAAACGTATAAACGTCCCCGCTCACTATTTTTTACTAAAACAGGTGTACTATAAACCTGTGTACCCTGTCCGAGAGTTTGCCGGATCTGATGGTCGAGACTGTCGAGAAGCGATCGATTATTTTTATTCTCAAGTGTCGCTTCTTGGTTTAATTGTCGGATAATTAGCTCTAATTGTCGGCGTAGTTCCCCATTAATTTGATTATCTTGGCAATGGAGTTGATCGAGGGCTACTTGACCGTTATTTTTGCTCAAAATCAACGCTCCTCCCTCCGCGTCTGCCACTCGTGCGGCCATCAAGGGGGTAAGATCGAGGAATTGGTTTAAATTATTGAAACTCCGCAGGGCAAAACCGAGGGAACTTAAGAGATTTTGAACTTTGTTTTGTTCGCGATATAAACTGGCGACCAACTCTTTTAAGGCTAAAATTGGCTTGATATCGGTACTGTGATCGCCCATATTGACGGTGGGAGTGGTGAGGGTGTCGCTCGGTTCCGGCTCAGAAAGCATAAAATGATCTTTGTGGCGGTGACATGATTATAGCTAGATGGTCATTGGGTTATGACCTGTTTAAGTCTAACAGTATAGTGGATCTTTTCCTGACCGCCACAATTTAATCCCGATGTTTTACTATTTCTGTTTTTTCACACCTAAGGCTGAGGCTGATAGCTTGACCTTATAATAATTAGAAGTATTTAACTTGATCCACTGACTTTATGACCTTGCCTCTCGATGTTCCCACGGCGATTAATCAACGTCGTTCTATTAAAAATTTTACCACCGATCCGATCGCCCCAGAACTGCTGAAAACCCTAGTAGAATTAACCGTTGCCGCACCTAGTAGTTTCAACATCCAAGATTGGCGAATTATTTTAGTACAAGATGAGGCACAAAAGGCCGCTTTAGCCGAGGCCGCTTGGGGACAAAAGCAAATTATCCAAGCGCCGGTTACTTTTGTTTTCGCTGCCGATGCTGCCGCAGGAGGAGGAGATCTAACTCCTATCTATGAACAGGCTCTCGGTACAGGTGCTTGGAGCGAAGGCACGGTAAAATATTTTAAACAGGCAATCCCGGGATTTCAAAAGGATTTGGGCGAAAAAACCCGGGAATACGCGATTAAAGATGCCATGATCGCCGCTACTCATCTGGTTTTAGCTGCCGAAAGTCTCGGTTTATCTAGTTGTTTTCTCAACGGTTGGATCGAGGACAAGGTAAAAGCTGTGATCGGTGCTGCCGATCATCCCCATCTGGCGATCGCTGTTGTCGTTCCCATCGGTTACGCAGCGGAACCACGGCTTAATCCGGGGCGTTTACCCTTAGATTACAATGTTTTTGTGGATCGCTTGGGTAATCCCTATCAAGTCTGAACTCTATTAAATGGATTTAATCTCGTTTCGATCGCTGTTTTAGCCGGTGGTTGAGGAGTTGCTATCGGTTTCGGTTGGCAGGGGTTAGCGTTGCTGATTTGAGATAGGAAGCTTCTGGCAAACTAACTTTTAGATAGGATGGCACGGTTGACATTCATAGCTTGATTCAGCAACGCCGATTTTTCTAATATTGTATTGTGGCAAAATTAACAATTTGATGTGCATCAAGCTGCGCTAATACTGCCGACATCGATCTTAATTTTTTGAAAAGATATAAGGTTAATTATGACATCCCAGATTATCATGTCTAGGATTGACCATCTTTTAGCCTTATCGAGGGATTTCTATGCTGAAAAAATACTCATGGTGGCGGCCACTGACGATTTTATTTGTAATCAGCTGCGGAGTGATCTTAATTTTTGGGAAAACTTTCGCCCAATCCCCAGGGATTAGCCATCCTCTCGACCCCCTCACAGAAAATGAGATTAAAATGGCGGTAACTGTGGTGAAAAAAGACAAATCCCTGACGGAGTTCGCCAGATTTCCTAATATTTCTTTACAAGAACCCGATAAGCAAACTGTTTTAAACTTTAAAAAAGGAGATGCTATTGCTCGTCAGGCTTTTTTAGTAATTCTGGAACCCAGACTGAATAAAACCTATGAGGCTATTGTCGATACCAAAGCGAGTAAAATTCTCTCATGGCAAGAAGTATCGACAGGACAACCACCATTGTTAGATGAAGAATACGAAATTCTCGATCAAGTAGCTAAAGCTGATATTCGTTGGCAAGAAGCTATGAAAAAACGCGGGATTGCTGACTTTGAAAACGTCATCATTGATGGTTGGGCCCCTGGGATGATGAGCGAGAAAGAACAAGCATCGGGAAAGCGCTTAATTCGCGGGATTACTTACTATAAAGGCAAGGATCGCAGTAATTATTATGGCGCACCGATCGAAGGTTTGTCGGTGACGGTAGATTTAAATAATCGCCAAGTATTTGAAGTGCGAGATACTGGGATTGTACCTTTCTCAAAAGCCAATTTTGATTACGATGAAAAAACCCTTTCACCCCTTCAAAAAGCTCTAAAACCCTTAAGAATTAAACAACCGCAAGGGACAACTTTTCAGATTAGGGGTAACGAAGTTAGCTGGCAAAATTGGAAATTTCGTTATCTCATGCACCCAAGAGAGGGATTAGTTCTTTATCTAGTTACCTACAATGATAACGGTAAAGATAGAATGATTTTATATCGTGCAGGACTGTCAGAAATGCTAGTTCCCTACTCCAATACCTCGCGAGAATGGGCGGTTCGTAGTGCTTTTGATGTGGGAGAATATCGTTTTGGTTGGCTATCGACTCCCTTGGATAAAGGTAATGATGTTCCCGAAAATACTGTCTTGTTAAATGCCTTGTTTGCTGATGATAATGGGGAACCTTATATCGGAGAAAATATCATAGGTATTTACGAAAAAGATGCGGGAATTCTCTGGCGACATTATGATTTTAACACAGAAACTTTTGAAGGTCGCCGCGCCCGTCAATTAGTAGTTAGTACCGTGGCTGCTATTGGTAATTATGACTATGGAATTAACTGGATTTTTCATGAAGATGGTACTTTAGAACAGCGCAGCGATTTAACGGGAATTATGTTAGCTAAAGCGACTCCTGATCTCACTAATTCTCATGAGCATGGCGATCAATTTGGAACATTAGTAGCGGCAAATGTGGAAGCAATTAATCATCAGCACTTCTTAAATTTTCGTCTTGATTTCGATGTGGATGGGGTTAAAAATTCTGTTACTGAAATGAAGGTTTCTACTTTATCACCAGAAAAGAATCCCTTTGGTAATGCCTTCACTATGTCCCAAAGACAGCTTCAGCAAGAATCCGAGGCAATTCGTGATGTGAATTTAGCTGAAAGTCGCGCTTGGATGGTAATGAATAAGAATCAGAAAAACTCCCTAGGAATGCCGACAAGTTATATGTTAATGCCATCGGCAAATTCAATTTATTATCCCAATTTCCAAGCGGATTCTCGTCAACGGGGTGAATTTGCTACCCATCATTTTTGGGCAACTCGTTACAAAGCGAACGAGCTTTATGCAGCGGGAGATTATCCCAATCAAGGCAAAAAAGGCCGAGGTTTACCGCAATATACTGCTGATAATGAATCTCTCGACAATGAGGATTTAGTCATCTGGTATACCTACGGTGTTACCCATATTCCTCGTCCCGAAGAATGGCCAATTATGACCGTACATCCAGCAGGTTTTAAGATTATGTCTTGGGGTTTCTTTGACCAAAATCCTGTTTTGAATGTCCCGAAAAATAACCTAGAGAATTCTTCTAATTAATTATTTGTATAACAAGTCCCTAAGAACCTTATTCATACCAAAACTCGGAACTTCCCGCACATTTTTCGTCTCTAAATAACCATTGTTGAAACACTTGTTCTCTACCATCCTGAGGTGCAACAATCTGATAAACTTTTAGGGATTTTTTAGCAATTCTCTGGCTGCCCTTGCCAGTTAATTTATAACCTAACAAGTTCAAACAATTACGAATAATCGTCAGAGGACGGGAAGTATTAGAGAGGTTAATCTTGGTGATAGTTTTAATCTCGTTACGGTTTTTAATGGCGATTTCGGCCATTTTTTGTAAATCGGCATCATGATTATTTAATTCTCTTTCAGGGTTAGCTAATAATACGGGAATTCCCAACAATTCTAACGTCCCGATAATCACTCCTAATTGACTACTATTAAAATCGGGAATAAATAAACTTCCGTGACCTGATTCTATCAGTTTACGGGCAATTAAAGCATCTCGATCACACAAAAATTGTCGCCCGATTGTCAAAAAGTAATGTAGGCGTAGTTCTTGATACCATCCTTGATCATCTTTAATCACTAATTGCGGTGTGACGGGTATTCCATAGCGTTTGTATAGGTCATATTTTCTAAGAATTCTCCTTTCTTTCACGGACTTAATTAACTGTTTTTTTAGCAGACGACACTCTGATTCCGTTATCTCGGCTGCGCTGGCAATCGCCGCGCATTCAGAACGATAATTATGTTCCATAATTTCCTCAATTGCTTCCGTTAACTGATTATTTATTTCTAGTTCTTCTTCCTGATTTCGTTCTTTAATTCTATGACCTTCTGCTTGTAAAATACCTAGAATTGACTGACGATAATTAAGCATATAAGCATTGACTCGCACGGCCATTTTTGCCCAGCAGAGGAGAGATTCCGCTTGAAAACTTGTATCTAAATCCTCCAGAGATTCTAAATCTGATTGGTGTAGTAAGCGAATATTAACCTCGGTTAATCGGTGTCCAGAGGTGAGAAGTTTGGGGATAGAAGTGGACCCATTGCCCACCTGATTAAATCCATGCACTGCTGACCAAATATAACGAGGAATATTCTCTCTAATTCTCCCTAAAAATTGAGCGATAGAAGTGGGAGTTTGAATTCCCTGTGCTAAACACCAAACTGAAGAAAAGTGCTGCTGAATATCAATACTAATTCCCGTTTCGATCGCAGGACTAGCTAAAACTATATCATAGTTAAGCAACAACTGATTTAAATTGCCAATCGCTTGATAAGCAGCGTGACTATAATCTTGCAATGACTCTGAATCTATTCGCAGAACTTTCTTGTGAGGAAATTGCTTTTTTAGATAGGATTCTAGGGTAATTGTTCCCCATTTACTGGTTAACTTTTGTGCTGATAGACAAACAAAAGGTTTTCCTCCCTCTTTAATATGTTTAACTAAATCCTTAACTAACTGTTGGGGAGTATTATCAGAGTAGCTATAAACTCGCCAAGCTTCCTGATAACTGGGTTTCCACTCGTTACTAATCAAGAAAGTTTCTAGTTTAATTGCAGCTAAAGAAGTTAAATAATCTAGGGAAATATCACTTAAATCAGCATCAGCAACTAGGACTTTTCCCCCACTGCTGACCACAGTTTGCAGCAGGGACTTTAAAGACTTTAAAATTGCTACACGATTAGCTTTACAAGTATCCCCATTTAACCCATGCCATAGGACTTGTTCGATCTCATCAATAATAATAATAGCTCCTTGCCAATCTTCCGCTTGAAATCTTGCTTGCGATTGGGGATGGAGAGAGTCAATACATAAACCATAACCGTAAATTTGTGCCGCAGGATTATCCCTAATTTTGCTGATATAGTTTAAACCAAAGCGTTGACATAACTCCTCTACCAGTTTCACACGATGGCCAATAATTAAAACTTTTTGTTGATTGGCAACAGCCTGTTTAACTATCTTGGCTAAAAACTCAGTTTTTCCCGTACCTTTAGCAGATTTAATCGCCATTAACTGCGCTGATGTAGGGATAGAAATATCTGGCAAGTAACGGCTATTTAACTCTAGATGAGGTGAGAGAGTTAAACTATTTAAACTCGATGCCTTCCAAATTTCCCAAGAGGTAGCTTTTTGATAGACTTGTTGAAAGTAATCTTCTCCTCGATTGATTAGTAAATCATCTACCCCTTTACCGTCAGCAGCATCCCAAGTAACTACCTTTACCTCACAGTTAGCCTGACTGAATAGATAACCCATTTTCTGTAAAGCTAAATTAACCGCTTGCTGGGTTTTCGGTTTAGTTTCTTGATCGAAAACTAGATAAATCTTTCGTCCCGAATTAGCTAATTTTTCTAGCTGCGGAATTAGATAAGATTTGCCGATTCTCCTACCTAATTCGTCCTTGGGAGTACGATAACCATTGTGAATCCCGGGTAAGGCAATTGTCACATAACCTGCTGTTAGTAATGCCCCCGCTTTTTTCGCCCCTTCCGTAAGACAAATAGGTATCTCTGGATGTTTCATCACCCAGGACCAAAAACCGAGATCCTCTTGCTTATTATCCACTTCTTCAGTTAAAATATTAATACTGATACGCTGGGCTGTCTTTTGCCAAATTTTCAGGGGAACCCGCAAAGCAAAGACTCCCGTAGGGGTTTGGGGAGGATGTTCGTACTTAATCGGTTTAGCCTTATCAAAGCTTAAACGGGGAAAATCGGGCTTAAAACAGCCCCAAAGGTCATAATTACCCGTTAATAAGTCAATTCCTGAACACCACCAACCGCCTTGACTGATATGTTCATAACGCTTGAGAATATCATCCCTAACTCTGCCATCATTGCGTCGCGGTAATTCTTGGGAGTAGAGTAGGTATTCACTGGGAGATAACCCCGCTAAACTGGTGACATTGAGATCGATTAACTCCGCATCCACCCCGCTATCACGCCATTCTTCTAAATATTTCATCCTTGTCCTCTACTCGCTAGACGCTATATATAGCGTTTTTGTCCTATTATTCTAGCGGTAAGCCACTAAATAGAGAAAAGAGAAAATTTACTCTCTCAGAGGTTCTCAGAGGAAATTTGACTTTTAATCCACTCTTGTCTTAAATTATCGAAAAGTTAAGAACAAATAAAGTCTGACCACAACCTTCTCAGTAGTCAAGCACAATGGGATCGGAAATATTTTGTCAATCCGTTTTTATTACCAAAGAATAAACTTTTTGTCAAGCATACAAAAGAACTATCTTTTCGGGAAAATTGAGAATTTTTGGCAGAAAATATTATCCAAAACACTGTTTTGGGGAAGAAAACAATCTTGGCTCTACTACATATAGAGTTATAAAATTATTTAACACGCTAGATGTTGTGTTTTCCTAGAAAATCTGATAGAATACTCTAGTACAAATAGATTAATTTGTCAAGTTTTTTTAACGCCGCAATTTCCCAATTATGCAATCGAAGCCCTTGACTACTGCCGTTTCCATTCACAAAAATAACGAAGTAATACCCTTTCGTTCTACCCCTTTAGCTAATATGGGCAGCCATGCAATTAGAGTGATTCGGCGCGATGGTTCCACCACAAGCTTAAATATCGGCAAAATTCGCGACGTGGTAGAGTGGGCTTGTGAGGGCAAAAAAGTCAATTCTATTGCCTTAGAAGCGGGTTTAACCACACGCCTGCGGGATGGGATTACCACTAGGGAAATACAGGATAATTTAATTAATTGCGCCCTAGAAATGTGTAGTCCAGAGGAACCAGATTGGCGCTATGTGGCGGGAAGATTGCATATTTGGAGTCTTTGGAAAGATACCTTAGTAGTCCGGGGTTATCAGTACGGAAATTACGAGAAAACCGTCAAAACTCAAGTTAAAAATCGCCTGTACGACGAAAGGATTCTCATCTATTCTGAGGCAGAATTAAAAGAAGCTGGTTCTTGGATTAATCCCGATTGGGACATCGATTATGATTACGCTGGCGCATTGTTAATCACTAGCCGTTATTTACTCAAAAATGAGTTACCCCAAGAGGCATTATTAACCTGTTCCTTACTGCTTGCCATTGTGGAAGAACCGGCTAATAGACTCCACTGGGCGAAGAAATTTTATCAAGCGATTGCTCAAAGAAAAATCTCTCTTGCTACCCCAATTTTAGCCAATTTACGCACTCCCAAAGGTTCCCTAACCAGTTGTTTTATCCTCTCCATTGACGACAGTTTAGAAAGCATTTTCGGCGAGATTACTAATGCTGCCCGCATCTCCAAAAATGGTGGCGGTGTCGGAGTGAATGTGAGTAGAATTCGCGCCACTGGTAGCTGGGTAATGGGGAAAGCTAATGCTTCCGGTGGGATTATTCCTTGGATTAAGTTACTTAACGATACAGCTATTGCAGTAAATCAGGGGGGAAGACGCGCTGGGGCAGTAACTATCGGTGTTGACATCTGGCATTTAGATGTGCCAGAATTTCTGGAAATGCAGACAGAAAACGGCGATCAAAGACGCAAAGCTTATGATGTTTTTCCCCAATTAGTTATCACCGATGAATTCATGCGTCGGGTGATAACTAAAGCCGAGTGGACATTAGTAGATCCCTACGAAGTTAGCACTAAATTAGGTATAGAATTAGCGGAACTATGGGGGGAAGAATTTGAAGAGGCCTATCGTTTAGTAGAAGCTAATTTAGATCAAGAGATTCTCCTCTATAAAAAAATCAATGCCCGGGACTTATTTAAAACTATCATGCGTTCCCAAGTAGAAACAGGAATGCCCTACATTGCCTTCAAAGATACCATCAATCGCGCTAATCCTAATAAACACGATGGCTATATCCCCGGTGTAAATTTATGCACGGAGAGTTTCTCGAATGTCACCCCCGATAAAACTGCCCATTGTTGTAATTTAGTTAGCCTTAATTTAGCCAATATCGACAGGGAAGAAATCGAGTCTAATTGTCAAATCGCTGTCAGGATTCTCGACAATACTATCGATATTACTAACCCTCCCTTTGATAATGCTAAAAACCACAACGATAGATACCGCACTATTGGGGTAGGGGCGATGGGATTAGCTGACTGGTTAGCTAATCGGAAATTATCCTACAATAACCTGTCAGAAATTAGTAATTTATTTGAAGAAATTGGCTATTGGTGTACCTATTCCTCGATGGAATTAGCCAAAGAACGCGGCGCTTATCAAGCTTTCTTGGGTAGTGAATGGAGTCAAGGTAAATTAATCGGTGCAAAACCAGTGGAATGGTTTTTAACTAATGCGGTGCAACCGCAAAGATGGCAACAATTAGCCGCAGATATTCAACGATTTGGTATCCGTAATTCCCATATTACCGCCATTGCTCCTAATACTTCCTCCAGTTTGGTACAGGGATGTACCGCTAGTGTTTTGCCGGTTTATAGTCGCTTTTTCTACGATAAATGGGCAAAGGGAACTGTTCCCATCGCGCCACCTTTTATTGAAGAAGCTTTCTGGTTTTATCCGGAGAATAAAAATCTCGAACAACAGCAAGTGGTGAAAGCGATCGCTACTATGCAAGAATGGATCGATACGGGGATTTCTATGGAGTTATTATTCAACCTCAATGAAGGGGTTTATTTCCCCGAAGAACCCAACCGTTGTCTCACTGCCAAAGATATCTTTGATACCCTAGTTATGGCCTGGGAATTGGGGTGTAAAGCGATTTATTATATCCGTACCGTACAAAAGGACAATTTTCGAGAGTCTGACGATAGTTGTTCTAGTTGCGCTAATTAAGGTTAACTTCGGTGGGCAATGCCCACCTTAATTTTTTTACATCAAAGATTAGGACTGATAAAATGAGTTTTATTGATCACCTAATCACAGCTATGGATAAGACTTTATACGAACAGGATTACTATCTCTGGATAGAGAAAACCATATCTTTACTAGAAAATCATCAATTTTCCGATTTAGATTTAGATAATCTCATCGAGGAAATTAGTAGTATGGGGAAAAGTGAGAAACGAAGTTTAGAAAGTTATTTAACTCGGTTATTAGAACATTTGCTGAAACTAGCTTACTGGGAATCGGAATTAGAATATAATCAAAGAGGATGGAAAAATGAAATTCGTAACTTTCGCCTACGAATTCAACAAATTATTGAAGATAGTCCCAGTTTAAAGCCCTATCTATCGGAAATTTTCTCTCCCTGTTATCAAAATGCCCGTAAATTGTTTTTAGATGTATCTGGAATGGCTGAAAATTTGGTCAGTTTAGCTCCAATTTGCACTATAGAACAGGCTTTAAATGAGGATTGGTTCCCTGAAATCTCAAAATAATATTGATAGAGGATAAAAGCAAGTGAAGGTGGGTAATTATGGAAAAGAAATTATACGAAAAGGACTACTATCTCTGGCTAGAGAAAACCATATATTTACTAGAAAATCATCAATTTTCTGATTTAGATTTAGAGAATTTAATTGACGAAATAAAATCTATGTCTATCAGTCAACAGAAAGCATTAAAAAGCAATCTAACTGTGATTTTATGGCATTTACTAAAATACTTACAAGAGCCAGAAAAACAAACCAGAAGCTGGGCATTAACCCTTTTTGAGCATCGCGAGAGAATCGAAGAAGATTTAGAAAATAGCCCTAGTCTTAAGAGTTTTTTAACAGAAGACAATTTAAAAAAATGCTATAATAAAGCCAGACAAAAAGCCGCTATTGAAACAGGGATAAACCTAGAGAAATTCCCGAAGGATTGCCCATTTACTTTGGCAGAAGCCCTAGATTTTGAATTTATTCCTAATCAAAATCAAAACATTTGACTTTTTACCGAAAATCTATTATAACCTAAAAGTGCCATAATATCCAAGTAATCATGTCCTTACATTTAGTTAATTCTTGCCATTCGATGCCCATTTCCCCGATCTTCAATCCGGCGGGAGATGATGCGATCGAAAACCGTTCGATCTGGTTTGGTAACACCACCAACCTGATGCAGTTAAACGATGTCCGCTACACCTGGGCGGTGGGTTTATATCAACAAATGCGGGAAAATTTCTGGATTAAATAAGGTAGTCCAGACTAAATCCCCTGAAAACGGTGAAACTCTGTGATCTATCTTGCAAGAAAATTTGTTATAGTGCGTAATATGTATCGCACAACAAAACAAATGGAAAGCAAGACTTGCGCTAAGTGTCATACCACAAAACCGATTTCTGAATTTCACAAAGATAAAAGGCTAAAAAGCGGGACAGTAGCAAGGTGTAAAAGCTGTACTTGTGAATACAAGCGAGAGTATTACGCATCAAGCGAAGGAAACGCAAAAATAAAAGCCTACATTGAGCGAAATAAAGAAAAAAGATCCACTTACAGTAAACAGTATTCTCAGAAGTACAGAGATGCTCAGTTTAAAAACCAAAAAAAACTTGAGTTTTGCCTCTATAAAGGAGGGTACTGTTCCGAATGTGGATTTGCTGCAACGGAAGACACTATTGCGGCCTTTGATTTTCATCACATCGAACCCTCTGAGAAGGAATATACCCCATCAGATATGTTGATGTTGAAGAAAGAAAAGGTGTTCAAGGAATTAGATAAGTGTATTCTCTTGTGTTCCAACTGTCACAGGATTTTGCACCACAGACAATACCGTGCCAAGCTGCTAGAAAAAAAGCAGAAGGTGTAGAGACTAATGAACAGCAGATCATATCTGACTAAGTAAAGTAGGCAGTAAGCGATTGACTGTCGAAGCGGGGGACTCCTTTGCATAAGCAAAGGATGATGATATAGTCCGATCCATTTGGTGACAGATGGCAGCTTGAATAAAGCGGGTTAGGGGTAGCGAACCTAATTGAACATAAATGACCACAACGCTTAGATATCACTCAAGACGTGACTGAATACGGGCATCTTACCGACGAAGAAAGATATGCTTATGATGGTATTTTGTCCTATCTAACCTTTCTTGATTCCGTGCAAACCTGTAATATTCCCCACCTAAAAGGTAGCGTCACTGCGCCAGAAATTAGTCTTTGTATGGCGGAACAAATTTCTCAAGAGGCCATGCACAATCAAAGTTATCAATACTTAATTGAAACGATTATTCCCTCGGATCGCAGAGGCGAAGTTTATGACTTTTGGCGCACCGATAAAGTTCTCAAGGATCGCTGTGAATTTATTGCTAGTCTCTACCAGCAATACATCGATAAACAAACTACTGAAAGCTATTTTATCGCCCTTGTCGCCGATTATTTGCTAGAGAGTTTGTATTTTTACAACGGCTTTATCTTTTTCTATAATCTCGCTTCTCGACAGCTAATGTCCGGTAGCGCTGACGTTTTCAAAATGATCAACCGGGACGAATTAAGTCACGTCCGTTTGTATCAAAAACTTATTCCCGAAGCCATGGCAATTTTTCCCCATTCTGTTGAACAGATTTATGAGATGTTCGATAGTGCCGTTAAACACGAATGTCGCTGGACAAATCACATCGTTGGCAACGACATTTTAGGTATTACCGAATACAGTACCGAACAGTACACTAAATACCTCGCTAATATTCGGCTAAAAGCGATCGGACTTGAGCCTTTATACAGGGAAGAAAAGTATAACAAAAGTCCCTATAACCATCTGGAACGCTTTTCCGATACCAAAAAAGAAGGCCACACCAAAGCTAACTTTTTTGAAGCAACTGTTACCAGTTATGTTATGTCTTCTGGCTTAACTGGATGGGATGAAATTTAAAATTTAAGGGATAATAATGACCCAATTTCTTACCATAAAGTGGCAACTTTGTCAAATATTTTGACAACTTTTGACCCGCTATTCGCTGCGGGCAAAAGGTGCTTTTTGCTGCTTGTCCCCCGCTCAACCTTTAACGATACCTACTGGCATCTCGGTAGTTAGTAATTATAAGTAGCTGGACACAATTAATTACATATATCTAACTACCTCTTGCATGAGTGCCTCTTACCTTTTGGCCATCCTAACCAAGAAGTTAATTTTGTCCTATTACTTAATCATCCCTCAGACAGTATCCCCAGAAGCTCTTTAGCCGATCCTAATTATGACGATTGCCATCATAATGAATTCTCGCCCCGGCCCATTGCAATTTTTCCTGTAGAGTCTGATAAAAAGAATAGCTTTCCCGCAGGATAATAAATTGGGCGAATTTTTCAGCTTTGGTAACTCCCACCCATTGCCCGGGCCAAATGGAAGTGGCTAAAGCACCATCCATCCAGAGTTTAGTGTTTAATTCGTAGTCTCCCAGAGGCCAAATACTGACCAGAGATGCCGGGGGAATGACAATCGGCCGACTGGAGAGACTCAAGGGACAAATCGGGGTGACAGCGATCGCTTCCATGCCGGGGTGTATAATCGGGCCATTAGCGGAAGCGGTGTAACAGGTGGATCCCGTGGGAGTAGCCACTAATAGTCCGTCTCCTTGGTACTGATCTACTACTTCCCCGTCCACTTCGATTTCCAGGATCGAGGTGGGCATCCTATCGATACTAGCGGGTTTCACACACATCTCATTCAGGGCATAAAATGCCTCGCTCACTGCCTGGGGGTTTCTTTTATCCCCTTCATAGATTCTGGCCTTTAACATCATCCGTTGTTGTACCGCATAGCGATCGGATTGTAAACGCTCCCAGACCGTCTCCGTATCCTGGAAAATCTCAAAAGGTTCCGTTAAAAATCCCAGATGGCCGCCGACATTCACCGCTAAAATTGGAATGTCTTCGTGAGCTAAATAGCGAGCGGCGGCTAAAATGGTTCCATCTCCGCCCAAAACGATGGCGAGGTCAATTTTTTCCGATGCTGAGGCTAAAAATACTGGATAGGGATTATCTTTAAAGCCACTGGGTCCCATTAAAACTTTACACTGACGGGCTTCTAACTGTTTAGCGCATTTTTCCGCCCATGCTTTACTTTGGGGATGGTTGGCCTTATGAGCAATGATTACTTGTTTTAACTGCACGGAGTTGAGACCTGGTTCGGAGGTTCTATATTTTTAACAATACCAAGACTGGGCAGATCGGATGAAAAGTAACAGGTAAAAAAGGGGGTTGGGGAAATCACCTCGGCCTCACTGTAGCCAATTTGACAGAATTAATCGATAGATAGGGGTAAATGGAAGTAACTAGGATAAGCTCGCAGGTTTTAGTAATCTTATCCCCTTTTTTCCCTGTAACTGCTGTATCTATGCGACTTTTTCCCAATTATCTCCCTCAACACACCTACCACTTAATTTCCCCGCAAGGTTATAATTGTATTAAGATGTGTAACAGTTCTCTGGCAAACTCTTGACAAAGGATAACAAATCTGCTCTACCAAAAAACAGGAAAGGTTTTATTTCTATGACATTAATTCAAACCGCCCAATTATCGCTAGAAACCTCGGCTTTAGCCTTTTTTAAGCAGACAGAAGGACGCTGGCAATCCCAGAGACGTTATTACACCCTCACTCAAGAAACGGAACCCCAAGAAGTTATCAGCGCCATCGAGATTAAATATTTACCCCAAGGCAGCGAACCATTAATTCAACTGGCCCGTTTACATAATCTGGAAGATACAGTTCTATTAGGTGGTACGGAAGTGACTTGGCAAAGTAATTATCTCCGTCCCCAGAGTAAAAAACCCTCCAACGGTTCCACTATATTCGGTATTTTAGATAATATTCTCTATCGCGATCGGGGATTTGCGACGGATAAACCCGTTAGTGCCATTTATACCTTTCCTAACCCCTCTACTCTCTGTCTGAGAACAGAATACGCCGGTTCTGTCTTTGAAGAAGAAATTAAACTCATCGGTCAACAATATCGCACCCGACAAACTATTATCTCTCGCGCCGGTCAAGAATTGATGATCGGTCAATATCTAGAAAAACGGGTCAATTAGTCAAAAAATGGCGGTTATTACCATAATTTTGACTTCTATGCTAGAAATAGGGCTGAAATCAAGTCAGCCCTTCCCATAACTCCCCTTTAAACCGGGGTTAAATTGTCTTGATTCTGACTAGCGAGAAACTTCTCTAATTCCGTAATTGCATCGGCATCGACCTTAGTTTGCATGGGACAGAATTTCGGTCCACACATCGAACAAAACTCCGCCGTCTTATAGATATCTGCGGGTAAAGTCTCATCGTGGTATTCCTTAGCGCGATCGGGATCCAAGGATAACTGAAATTGACGATTCCAATCGAAATTATAACGAGCGATGGAGAGTTCGTCATCACGATCCCGCGCCCCCGGACGATGACGGGCGATATCTGCCGCATGAGCCGCTATTTTGTAGGCAATTAAGCCATTTCGCACATCTTCAGCGTTGGGTAAACCGAGATGCTCTTTCGGGGTGACATAACATAACATCGCCGTCCCGTACCAACCCGCCAGAGCCGCCCCGATCGCCGAAGTGATATGATCGTACCCTGGAGCAATATCGGTGACAAGGGGACCAAGAACATAGAAAGGTGCTTCGCTACACTCCTCCATTTGTTTTTTCACATTAAATTCAATTTGATCCATGGGAACATGGCCAGGTCCTTCCACCATTACCTGTACATCGTGTTCCCAAGCGCGACGCGTCAGTTGGCCGAGGGTTTTCAATTCCGCTAATTGGGCTGCATCGGAAGCATCGTGGGTACAACCAGGACGCAGGGAGTCACCGAGACTAAAAGAAACGTCATAACGCTTGAAAATCTCGATAATTTCATCGAAATGGGTGTAGAGAGGATTTTGCTTGTGGTGGTGTAACATCCACTTGGCAATAATACCACCGCCCCGGGAGACAATCCCGGTCAGACGAGTTTTGACTAAAGGCAGGTGTTCGATGAGGATTCCTGCGTGAATTGTCATGTAATCTACCCCTTGCCCGGCGTGTTTTTCGATAATGTGGAGGAAATCTTCGGCGGTGAGTTTTTCAATATTACCGTGAACGCTTTCCACCGCTTGATAGATGGGTACAGTACCGATGGGGACAGGAGAAGCATTGATAATCGCGGTGCGAATTTCGTCCAAATTACCGCCCCCAGTGGAGAGATCCATCACCGTATCGGCGCCGTATTTGACCGCTAGGTGTAATTTTTCCAGTTCTTCGTTAATATTCGAGGAGTTAGGGGAAGCCCCGATATTAGCATTAACTTTACACTTAGAAGCAATACCGATCGCCATAGGTTCGAGGTTGAGGTGATTGATATTAGCGGGAATAATCAGTCTTCCTCGGGCGATTTCGCTGCGAATCAATTCGGGAGAGAGATTTTCCCGTTTTGCCACATAAGCCATCTCTTCGGTAATTATCCCCTGACGGGCGTAGTGCATTTGCGATACATTTGCTTGTCCGCGCCGGGGGGCAACCCATTCTTGTCTCATAATTTTATTTCCTCTGTAAACAGCTTCCCTACGCTGGAATTACCCAGTCTCAGGTTCTAAGGGTCTTTCTCAGCCTGATTATCTCAGACACCCCTAGCTATGACGGCAATTGTATCACTGTTAACGACTGAGGAGATCAAGCTTAAGATTGTTGTTTGATTAGGCAGTATTCAGGAGTCAGTATTCAGGAGTCACTATTGAGTATTCAGCTTTTATAGTCATTTCAGATAAGTCTGATACACTCTAGACCGACAAAACCCTTATGAACTCTGGGATTGATATTCTCAATCTTAATTGAAATGACTATATTTATTATCCCATCTCCCCCGCTCCCCACTTCCCGCTCCCCCACTCCCCAATTCATAATTCATAATTCATAATTCCCCCACTCCCCAATTCATAATTCATAATTTATAATTCATAATTCATAATTCATAATTCCCCTACTCCCCAACCCCCAACTCCTTGCTGATTCGAAAAAAAAGGGCAGGCAAAAGCCTACCCTAGGATTAATGATTATTCAATCAAATCTTAGACATCGTAGTAGAGAGAGAACTCGTAGGGGTGGGGACGTAAGCGCATCGGGTTAACTTCGTTATCGAGTTTGTAGGTGATCCAGTTTTGGATAAAGTCTTCGGTAAAAACACCAGAATCGGTCAAGAAAGCGTGATCTTTTTCGAGACTTTCCAGAGCTGCTTCTAGAGAACCGGGGGTAGAGGGTATTTTTGACAATTCTTCGGGACTGAGTTCGTAGATATCCACATCGAGAGGTTCCCCTGGTTCAATTTGATTTTTAATCCCATCGATACCGGCACAGAGCATGGCGGCAAAAGCGAGGTAGGGGTTAGAAGTGGCATCAGGACAACGGAATTCTAAACGTTTGGCTTTCGGGTTGCTTCCCGATAAAGGAATCCGAATCGAAGCGGAGCGATTACCTTGGGAGTAGGCCAGGTTTACAGGGGCCTCAAAACCGGGGACGAGACGCTTGTAAGAGTTGGTGGTGGGGTTAGTTAAAGCTAAGAGCGCGGGAGCGTGTCTAAGCAAACCACCGATGTAGTACAGTGCCATTTGGCTAAGTCCGGCGTATTTATCCCCGGCGAACAGGGGTTGACCATCTTTCCAGATAGACTGGTGAACGTGCATCCCGGAACCGTTATCACCAAAGATGGGTTTGGGCATAAAGGTGACGGTTTTACCGTATTTCTTGGCCACGTTCTTGATGCAGTATTTGTAGGTCATCAAGTAGTCGGCGGCCCGTACTAGGGTAGAGAATTTAATCCCTAACTCGTTTTGACCACCAGTAGCGACTTCATGGTGATGTTTTTCGATGGGAACTCCGCAGTCAGCCATCGTTAAGAGCATTTCCGTGCGAATATCTTGAGAGGTATCGGTGGGACTAACGGGGAAATAACCCTGTTTGTAGGCGGGTTTATAGGCAAGATTTCCGTCTTTTTCGTCTTTACCGCTATTCCAACGACCTTCGACACTATCCATGTAGTAATAGCCGGAGTTGGCGGTTTGGTCGAAACGAGCGCTATCAAAGAGGAAAAATTCTGCTTCCGGTCCAAAAAATACAGTATCACCTAAACCGGTACTGCTCAGATAATCGATCGCTTTCTGAGCAATAGAGCGAGGATCGCGACTATACCATTCACCGGTTCTCGGTTCTTTGATGCTACAGATCATGCTGAGGGTAGGTTCCTTGTAGAAGGGATCGATCCAAGCAGTGGTAGGATCGGGAACCATGGCCATATCGGACTCGTTAATTGCTTTCCAACCGCGAATACTGGAACCATCGAAGGCAACACCATCGCTGAAAGAGCTTTCATCGATTTGATCGTAGTAGAAGGAGCAATGTTGCCAGATACCTGGCATATCAATAAATTTCAGGTCGATAATCTTAATATTGTTGTCCTGAATCATTTTCAAGACTTCTTGTGGCGTTTCGGGCATGGAAAACTCCTTTGACGTATGGATTGGTTCTTAAGCTTCTCGAAAAAACCATCCTAAACAGTCACTTTGACCGTTTTTGTATTTTTCGATACAAAATCTTTGATCCTAGCTTGAAAAAATCTGTAATTTCCTTGTTCAGGTCGGTAATGGCTCCGAATGGCGATTTGCCCATCGGCTTCTACTACCTCTTGCCATAGCTCAAGGAGGTTCGTTTGTGCAAACATTTGCCGTCTAGAGATTTTCTGCTCACTTAAAAGTTCATGTATTTCACCTCAGATACTCAAATACACCTCGAAGAAAAGATTTTGTTAACAAAGTGTCATACTAGATCCTGTTTTAAAAAATGATAACAATCAGTCATAAGTTAGCTTGACTGCTTCTGTATCTATCTTTCAGTTCCTCTGAACTTAGATGTTCGGCTAAGTAAGCTTTCTTGGGCATTTTATCTCCTCGTTTTTACTCGTTTTATTATAACAGGATTTAGTATGACAGGCCTTTTAGGTCAGGCCATGTCCCTTTTTCTTGACTTCTAGCTGCTAAGCTGAGAACTTCCCACTGTCCAGTCTGCTAATTTCACACTTTCTTTAGATTTATAGTCATTTCAATTAAGATTGAGAATATAAATGCCAGAGTTCATAAGATTTTCATCGGTCTAGATTGTATCAGACTTATCTGAAATGACTATATCGGCTCAACTGGAATCGAGGTGGATTTAGGGATAGTGGCGATCAAATGGTCGGAACGTTTAACTTTTTTGCCGGAAAATTATCTAGAGATTACTTTACTCGATCGAGGCGAGCAGAGACGACGAGCGCTGCTCAATTTTGTCGGTGGGGACGAAAAAAATAGCGATTCCTGTGGGGTCGCTATCAGCACTTGACTCTTGAAGCAATCAAACTTTAGCGGTAACTTTCCACTTATTCTCTAACTCGTCTTTCTTCTAAAGTTTCTTCAAAGAAACTATTGTAGAGGAAACCCGCAGCCACGGCCCCAACAATGGGAGCAATCCAGAATAACCATAATTGACCAACGAGAGCCATATTACCGCATAAAAGAGCGACACCAGTACTACGAGCGGGATTAACGGAGGTATTGGTCACGGGAATGCTAATTAAGTGAATTAAGGTCAATCCTAAACCAATAGCGATGGGAGCAAAACCGGCTGGAGCGCGTCGATCGGTAGAACCTAAAATGATAATTAAGAACATGAAGGTCAAGACCACTTCCGTGACCAAAGCGGCGAATAAACTGTAACCACCGGGAGAATGTTCTCCGTAACCATTGGTGGCCAGAGGATTGCTGCCTCCCAAAGCGAAACTCGGTTGACCACTGGCAATAATGTAGATAATTACCGCCGCTAAAATCGCCCCTAAAACTTGAGCGATGATGTAGGGAAGTAGTTCCGAACCGGGGAAGCGTTTACCTGCCCAGAGACCGAAGGAAACGGCGGGATTAAAATGTCCCCCCGAAATATGCCCGAAAGCGTAGGCAAGGGTAAGGACGGTTAAACCGAAGGCGAGGGAGACACCGACAAAAGAAATCCCCAGATGGATATTAAAATCAGCACCATCTACGACACTCTTGGCTTTACCCACAAATACTGCCGCTAAAACGGCACTACCGCAACCACCGAGAACCAGCCAAAAGGTCCCGATGAACTCTGCTAGATACTTTTTCATCTCTATATCAAGGTTGAATGATTTTGCTTTCAGGTTATCTCCCATCAAACCGGATTAAACTGTTATAAGATATTAAAAAATAGTTATTTTTTGATCTTCAATTTGCCGTTCTCATGGGGAACCTATCAGCCTTCTGGGGCTAGAATACTAAAAACAATCAGGAATTTCTGATAATTTCACACTTTTTTTAGATTTACTTCTATCTTGATGTCTGATCGGTTTTGGCAGTGTCTGACCCTTTCCGCCGAGTGCTAATTATGAGATGATCGATGCAGGAAGAAAAAGCGATATTTAATATCAACAATACTTTTTATCGACCGGAGAGTAAAATCGTCCGAGATTTAGGAGTTTTAGGGGCGGCAATTGCCCAAAAAGAGCGGGGCAGTTTGCGCGTTTTAGAGGTAATGAGCGGCTCCGGTGTGCGAGCGCTCAGGTATTGGTTAGAAAGTGGTGCGGATTGGCTGTGGGTTAATGATGGTAATCCAGAAATTAAGCCAACTTTAGCCGCTAATTTAGAGAGTTTATTACAACAGAAAAAAGGCAAAATAACCTATAAATCTGCTCAAGAAGTTCTCCTAGAATGTTATCTTGAAAAAGACTATTACGATCTAGTTGATATTGATGCTTTTGGTTCCCCTGCATCTCTGTTTAGTGCTATTCCTTTAGCCACTAAAATCGGTGGTTTAATTTATCTGACTAATACCGATGGACGGACGCTGACGGGTCATAATCTGGAAAATAGTTTAGCTAATTATGGAGCCTATGCTCGCAATCATCCAGCTGCCCACGAACAGGGATTAAGATTAAT
Organism: Microcystis sp. M061S2; assembly: GCF_020245605.1. NCBI lineage: Bacteria > Bacillati > Cyanobacteriota > Cyanophyceae > Chroococcales > Microcystaceae > Microcystis > Microcystis sp. M061S2. The sequence continues at coordinate 53,035 of NZ_JADBUP010000022.1, forward strand.
TATCGCCAGTTTGCAATTAGAATCAGCCCGGTTAGGTTTAGGAATTACGCCGATTTTTTCCTTCTTTTTTGGTCAAAGTTATCGGGTGATGGTGCGGTTAACGGCTAATAGACAATTAAATAGTCATAACTACGGTTTTCTCGGTTATTGTCATAGCTGCGGGGAATATCAATCAGTGCCTTGGCCGAAGTTAGGCAAGATAGTTTGTTCTGGGGACGGGCAACCTTTAACCTTAACCGGACCTTTGTGGTTAGGCAGTTTACACGATCGCCTTTATCTAGAAAAAATGGCAGATTTAGCCGATCAATGGCAGTGGAAAAAGGTAGTTAAATTGTTAGAAATAATGAGGGAAGAAAACGATTTTCCTCCCTATTTTTATAGCTTTCGGGAAATTGGTAGAAGGGGCAAATTAGATCTACCCAAAAGGGAAGATTTAATTGCAGCTCTCCTAGAACAAGGTTATCGAGCCGCTGCCACCCATATTAACCCGCAAGCACTGAAAACTAACGCTTCTTTAGCCCAATGTATCGCAATACTCAACGACTAATTAGTTAATACCAATAACTAGAACTTTGTTGGGGTTCAGGGGCAAAAGCTAACCAGTAGGGGAATTGTAAAAGAGCGAAATTCAGCCTTTCTTCGGTATCATCGATGATAATGAGCGGTGAATACTTATCGTCGATTAAACGTTCCGCTTTTTGAATTAAAGCTTCGGGAGACTCAAAGAGAACGATGCCGCGGTCCGGTCCAAAATCGGCGCGGGAAATGCCGAGACAATCTTGGAGGCCGCGCCGCCATTCGCCTAAACGTTCGGGACTATTAGCCAGAACGAGAGAACGGAAGCGATCGCCCTGTAATTCCGCCATAATCGAGATAATTGCCGAAGCGACCAGAATATTCTGGAGACGGCTACCCATACCGCGAATCGTACCCCGGCCCCCCTGTTTAAAGAACCACTGTTGCACCCGTTCGGCGTGAATTGGTTCAAAAGTGCGCCGTAATTGCCAAGGGGGACCGTAATAGTCAGGACGACTGCGATAACGGTCTAAAAGAGTTTGGATGCGCTGATTTTGGTCAGAAAAGCCCTGTCTAGGGGTGGATTGCCCCACTGGTTCCGATTCATAACCCGAACGGTTAGAACGACGGGGTTCTTGCCAATTATCCCGGCCCTGGTTACTGGTACGGGGGGGACGGGGACTTTCTTCGCGATCATCCCGGCCTTGACTGCCACGGGATGGGCGCGGGTTTTCCTCCCGTTCAGTCCGCAGGGGAGGTTCCACGGGTCGGGGGGATTTTTCGGGGGTTTCAAAACGGGGTAATTCCAACTGTTCAGCAGCTGCAGCCAAATCCTGTAAACTGCCCACCAGATAGTCTTTAAATCCCTGAACCCGCACGGCTATGTCCTGGGAGACTCCGGCGAAATTACTCCGCATTTCCTGCCGAATACGCTCACGACGGCGTTCTAACTGTTCGATCGCCAATTCTAAAGCCTGTTTGCGTTGTTCTAGGTCTTTTACGCCTTCCTTGAGCATTCTTTCGATTTGAGCTTTGATATCTCCTAGTTCCTCGGCGATCAAGCGTTCTTTTTCCGCTTTTAACGCCGAGATTTCTGCCGCTAGGCTCTGTTTTTGCCGTTCTAGAGCCTCGATTTCCCCCCGCAGGGGTTGCGCCTGCGCTGTGGGAACTAATTCGCCTTCGGGGGCGGTTTCCGATGGCAGGGGATTCTCTACCGGGCGATCATTCCAGAGATCGTCAAAACTAAATTCTTCGACAGATTCATTGGGTAAGTCTGTCATTTTGTCAAGGGGTAAAACATTAAAATCTTCTGAATTCATCGGCTTTAGAAATGCAGAGCGAACAAAGGGCCAAGGCAGGCAATTAAGACGCTATTAGCCAGATTTTATTTTATCTCAATCTTAGTTCGCTTCTGAGTCGATCGCTTGCGATGCTGCTAAAGGATAGTATTTTTCGAGGCACAGTCTCAGGGTTGCGCTGTCAAAGATAATGGGCAAAAAATGAATGCTGTTAATTTCTTTGAAATAAAATAGGATCGGGACTTTGTTCCAGAAAATCCGCCAATTTTGCCATTCTTGGTAGGGAAAGGAGCGAATTTGTTGCCCAGATAGATAGACATCTAGGGAAGTGGGGGTAAACTGGAGACGAATGCGGGTAGTCTGGAACATCAAGAATAGCCCTAACAGGGAGAAAATTATTCCGAGCCAGACCTGTAAAAAGAGTAAAGGCAGCGATAAAATTACCAAAAACAGGGGAATTCGATAGTTAGGAGCCAGTTCGATCGTTCCTGTTACTTCTTGCGGGGAAATAGTTTTCATCGGTGTCCCTATCGGCAGTCAGCCAAAATATCTTCGCTTCTAGTTTATCGCATTGTTTTTCGAGAAGCGATCGAGATAATCGAGACTTGATCGGCGATGATCTGGTGGTGTCATGGCATCATAGAAGGAGACTTTACCCCCATAGGCGCGCCGGAGATTAAAATCGGTTAAGACCTTAGATCGTTGATCGGCGAGGATCAATTCTTTATTTAAGAGGATTAAATCAGCAAAATGGGTGATAGATTCGCCTAAATCATGGTTAACCACCATGATAATTTTATTTTCTTGGGCTAACTCACCAAAGATATTAAAAAGAATCCCCTCAGTTTTTTGATCTACCCCAACGAAAGGTTCATCAAAACAGAAAATCTCCGCTTCTTGGGCCAAAGATCTGGCTAAAAAGACTCTTTGCTGTTGTCCCCCCGACAGCTGACCGAGGGGACGATGGCGTAAATCAGCCATTTCCACCCGTTCTAGGGCATTTAAAGTCTGTTGACGACTAATATGGGAAAAAGGACGAAACCAACCCGTTTTTCTGACTCTCCCCATCATTACCACATCCCAAGCGGTGACGGGATAGGTCCAGTCGATTTGAGATCTTTGGGGAACATAAGCGACTTTATCCAGTTGTTGCTGTAGAGATTGCCCTTGATAGTTAACGGTTCCCTGTTGTACGCGAATTAATCCTAGCATGGCTTTGATCAGGGTACTTTTGCCCGCACCGTTGGGACCGATGATACCTGTTAATCGTCCTGGATGAATTTTCAGGGTGATATCCCGCAGGGCTTCCACGCCGCGATAATATACTCCTAGATGACTAACTGTAATTGTCCTTTGCATAGTTGTTACCCCGAGTCTCCAGTTCTAGCATAACTAAAAATGAGACAATTATGAAGCAACCATGAAAAGATTATGAAAGATAGCCAGGGTGAGATCAATCGCCACTCAGTAAAGCTTCCACGAATTCGTAACTGGAAAAGGGCCGCAGATCCTCGATTCCTTCCCCAGCGCCAACAAAGCGAATCGGTAGGTTAAGCTGACGCGCTACGGCAAGGGCAACACCCCCTTTAGCTGTACCATCGATTTTAGTCAGGATCACGCCGCTTAATTGGGCAGCTTCCGAGAAAACCTCTGCCTGTCGCAGCCCGTTTTGTCCTAAAGTGGCATCGAGAACTAGAAGGGATTCCACCACGGCACTCTCAGCTTTTTTGTCGATAATGCGGCGAATTTTGCTTAATTCTGCCATTAAGTTCTTTTTATTCTGCAATCTTCCCGCCGTATCTACTAAAAGTAATTCTACCTCCCTGGATTTAGCGGCTTCGATGCCATCGTACACCACGGCGGCCGGGTCAGTATTTTTGCCCGGGTTGGCAATTACTTCGACTTGCGATCGCTCTCCCCAAACTTTCACCTGTTCCACGGCGGCAGCGCGAAAGGTGTCGGCAGCGGCGATTATACAACTATAGCCAGATTGTTTAGATAAATGGGCTAATTTGCCGATAGTCGTTGTTTTACCAACTCCGTTAACTCCTGTGAGCATCCAGATATTTAATTTGCCTTTTTCTGGCTCAAAACCGGGGTTGCTATAATTGGCTAAAGGTGCATCTAAAATCTCGCGGATAATTTCTTTGAGATATTCGATCGCTTTTTCGGGGGGCAAAGCTTCCTGTTTTAGCTTATTTTGGAGGGTAGTGATAATATAATCGGTGGCATCTACCCCCACATCGGCCTGAAGCAATAAAGCTTCGATTTCCTCCACCGCATCTTGATTGAGGGGACCCTGACCGACCACGGCCTTAAGCTGATTGACCAAGCTGCGGCGCGTTTTGCCTAAACCCTGACGCAATTTTTTTAACCAGGTGATTTCTTCTTCTGAAACGTCCTCTGCTTGTCGTCCCTGATTGGCTAAAACTTTGGCCGACCAGATAAAATCTTCATCCGGTTCTGTGGGGGTTTCGATGGCGGTTTCTTTAAGAATTTCGAGGCGATCAGATTTTTTCAGCCATGCGGGGGTATTATCCTCGGTTTCTTCTTCTTTAACCGGTTCTTCCTCTTGCAGAGGTTCCGTTTCAGCAATGGATGTTTCAGGGGTTTCGCTCACGACGGCCTCGGCCGTGGCTTTTTTCTCTTGAATATTTTTAAAGGCTTTTTTGGCCCAATCTAAATAGTCTTCCTGACTGGTTGCCTCGCTGGGGGTTTCCTCTACGGGTGCAGGGGGTGCTTGTTCTTGTTCGGGTTGGACTTTCTGACGACGGAACCAGTTAAACATAGGAGAAACTAAACATAAAACTATTTATCTAGTTTATTTTAACCCTTGGCGTGAGCAATTTTGATAGTTATATTTTTAATTGTGGATTTCTCAGCATTTTTTGCCAGAGATTAAGCAAAAAATATGATCCGAGCCACTCAATTGATAACCTTGCTCAAGGATAACTTTGTCTCTTTTTAGAGAAATGCTGTATCCTAGAAAATAGAATAGGAAGGAGAGTCAAAAATGTTAAGCACTACCGAAACTAAATATTATACTCCCGAAGAATATCTCGCCCTAGAGGAAACGTCCGAGGATAAAAATGAATATCGTCAAGGAGAAATTATCCCAATGGTAGGAGCCACCACTAATCACAATCAGATTTGTCTAAATTTTTGCCGTAATTTTCCCTTAAATATCAATAATCAAGATTATTATACCTACATGGAAACGGTGCGTTTATGGCTGTCAGATTATAGCATTTACACCTATCCCGATGTGATGGTGATTCAAGGTCAACCTCTCTATCAAGGTAATAGTCAATCTAACGTGATCAATCCTTTAATTATTGTCGAAGTTCTCTCTAATTCTACCCAAGCTTATGATCGAGGGGATAAGTTTAAATTCTATCGTTCCTTGCCAACTTTTCAAGAATATATTCTGATCGAACAATCTAGTTATAGTGTGGAACGTTACTATAAACAAAAGGATAATCAATGGTTAGTTGATTTCGTCACGGGGGAAAATGCGGTTTTACAATTGGTGTCGGTAGATTGGCAGATTTCTTTGCAAGATTTATATCAAAGAGTCAATTTTGACCTAGCAGAAACCTAAAATTAAGAGAAAGGTGAAAAAGAGTCGCTGTCAAGAGAATCATTATCTCAAAACGGACTACTATTGTTAAATATATGGAAGCTCTAGATTTTTCCGATCAACTACAATGGACTGCAGAAGCAAAAGCAAAACTGAAAAATATTCCCTATTTTGTCCGTTCCCAAGCGCGTCAAAGGATTTCTGAGATATTGAAAATACACTTTTCCGAGCAACTCAATTGATAACCTTGCTCAAGGATAACTTTGTCTCTTTTTAGAGAAATGCTGTATCCTAGAAAATAGAATAGGAAGGAGAGTCAAAAATGTTAAGCGCTACCGAAACTAAATATTATACTCCCGAAGAATATCTAGCTCTGGAGGAAACGTCCGAAGATAAAAATGAATATCGTCAAGGAGAAATTATCCCAATGGTAGGAGCTACCACTAATCACAATCAGATTGCTGGAAACTTCTATCGAAGATTTCCTCTGACTATCAATAATCAAGATTATTATACCTACATGGAAACGGTGCGTTTATGGCTGTCAGATTATAGCATTTACACCTATCCCGATGTGATGGTGATTAAAGGTCAACCTCTCTATCAAGGTAATAGTCAATCTAACGTGATCAATCCTTTAATTATTGTCGAAGTTCTCTCTAATTCTACCCAAGCTTATGATCGAGGGGATAAGTTTAAATTCTATCGTTCTCTGCCAACTTTTCAAGAATATATTCTGATTGAACAATCTAGTTATAGTGTGGAACGTTACTATAAACAAAAAGATGATCAATGGTTAATTGATTTCGTCATGGGGGAAAATGCGGTTTTACAATTGGTGTCGGTGGATTGGCAGATTTCTTTGCAAGATTTATATCAAAGAGTAAATTTTGACCTAGCAGAAAACTAAAATTAAAAGAAAGGTGAAAAAGACTCGCTGTTAAGAAAATCGTTATCTCAAAATAGCTCATCTTTTTTGGTATAATAGACGGACTACTATATGTTAAATCTATGGACGCTCTAGATTTTTCCGATCAACTACAATGGACCGCAGAAGCAAAAGCAAAACTGAAAAATATTCCCTACTTTGTTCGTTCCCAAGCGCGTCAAAGGATAGAAGAATTAGCTCGTCATGCCGGTTCCGATCGAGTTACCGTGGAAATGGTAGAACAGGCTAGAATAGAATTCGGACAGTAGATTTTTAGCCGCCAATTTGCGACATAGTACGGGTATAAATGCCACTTGATGTGCCAGAATCACGCAGTTTAAAGTTTATTTCTGCTTTCAGTTCCATTAATTCCCGCACTCTTTCCCTGATTTCTGCCGGCGAAATTCCTTGACGGAGGGCAGTTTTTAGGTCAATTTGTCCAGTTTCGTTGAGGAGACAGGGACGCAACCAACCATCGGCCGAGAGACGTAGGCGGTTACAGCGATCGCAGAAACACTCCGACATCTGACTAATAAAGCCAATTGTACCCTTAGCCCCCGGAATTTGAAAAACATCGGCTGGACCATTTCCCCGCACTTGACCCTCATTTAAGCCCCATTTTGCCCGAATTCGCCCCCTTAATTCCTCGCTCGCAATCCAAGCTTTTTCTTGAAATAAATCACCGTTACCGATGGGCATAAACTCGATAAAACGGACGTGCCAACGCTTCTCAATGGTCAAAGCCGCTAAATCTTCCACTTCTGCCTCATTTATCCCCGGAATCACCACCACATTCAATTTTAAGGGGTCAAAACCCACCCTCTGGGCCGCTTGAATACCTGCCCAAGTTTTTTGCCAACGACTCCGGCCGCGATTACCGATAATTTTATCGAAAGTGTCGGGGTCGAGGGAGTCTAAACTGATATTAATCCGTCTTAGTCCGGCTTCATACAACATTTCGGCTAAATTGTCAAGTAAATAGCCATTAGTGGTCAAGGCTAAATCGCTAGTGGCAGATAAAGAGGCGATATCGCGCACAATCTCCACTACTTCGGGATGTAAGAGAGGTTCCCCACCAGTAAGGCGAAATTTGCGGAAACCGAGGGGAATAAAGACATTTTTGACTAAAGTAAGAATTTCCTCCCGGGTGAGTAAATCTTGCGGTCGAACATAGGCCAATTCTGCATCTTCAGGCAGACAATACTGACAGCGAAAGTTACAGCGATCGATTAAACTAATCCTGAGATAGTCAATTTGGTTCATGTTCACGGGCAAATACTGTTATAAAACTTCATGAATTTATCATAACAATTCCGGCTCGATCGATATCTAGACATCGGCTACATCTAGATTTTAGTCTATGATGACAATAGATTTCCTCAATGGCAAGGGCAAATAATGATTGGTAAATTTGATAATTTTTCTTGATTGTACTTAACCAAAAAGGTCAGCTAACACCGGCAAGAAATATTAAACAATCCTCTAGATATGGACAAACAGAATACTATCTAAATTGAGCGAGCCAATAATGCTATGATCAAAAATTAATTATCTTGAGATGGTAATTTCTGTGATGTTACCTTTTTTGTTACCCATTGCCCAAACTCCTCCTATTGTAGAAATAATTCGACCGGCGCAGGTGCGTCCTTTACCGAATCAACTAGATCAAGTTCCCGTTTTTAATAGCAATAGTCCCGAATTATTGCTAGGAGAAGGGATTTTGCTTTCCACTTTTCCCCCCCAAGAGAAAAGTTTTCCCTCGGCCCATTTAAATTATGCTTTTCAGGGACGCTTTGATATTTTTGCCCACCATATAGCGAGGGGGAGTTTTCCCGATAATTTACGCACCCTTTATCTGGGTATATTACTCCACAATCCCAGTCCTAATCCCGTGACCGTTAAAATTCTGCAAGGGGCCAGTTATTTGAGTCAACCGGATGCAGCTTTTATCGATTTACCTGCACAAGTGGAAAATAATCAGGGGACGGTTTTTGCCGGGCCGGGAAGTCGGGTAATGGGGGATATTTTAATGGGGCAGCGTCAGGATATTTTTCCCGATAGGATTATTATTCCGGCGGGGGAGAGTTTTATGGTCTTAAATGCGGCGATTCCCGTGCGCGATTTGACTCCCCCTTTAAACGGTAGATCCACTTATCTCCGTCTGGAAAGTGACGGTCTTCTCTACGCTGCTAGTTTAGCTCTTTATGCACCTCTAGACGAAAATGGGCAAGAAAGACCACCAAATCTGACAGAGTGGCAAAATTTGCTGGAAAAAGGCGATTTATCGACTCCGCGGGATCGAGCGCCCACTCCTCCCCATAGTCAAGGACAGATAATTTATGGACGGGTAGCGGGGGTGTCCCAAGGTTCAGCTTGGCCAGCCCGATTGGTCGATCGAGCTTCTTTATGGTTAAATATTCCTGATTCTGGTCAATCTATAGCCTATGGGATTAGCACTCTACCCGGAGGCAAACTGGGAACGGAACAAAATCAAAGTGCTAGTATGTTAGTTCGCTATCCCGATACGGCCTATCAAGCTCATGGTAATTACGGTGTGGAATATAGGTTAAGTTTACCTCTATTTAATCGAAGTGATGAGGCGAAAACGGTGACTATTGCGCTAGAAACACCGATTAAAGAGAATATTATCGGTCAGGGTTTGCGTTTTCTCGATCCGGCTGCCCCACAAGTGTTTTTTCGGGGAACAGTAGCCGTCAATTATAGCGATGACCAGGGACAGGCACAAAGCCGATTTTTCCATCTCGTCCAAAGACGCGGACAAGAGGGGCAACCTTTAGTGACTCTGACTATTCCTCCCGGGGATTGGCGTGTAGTACAGGTAAATTTTTTATATCCACCAGATGCAACCCCTCCGCAAGTTTTAACGATTAAGACCGAGTAGAACAAGTTTAAAATTGGCCGTTAACGATCGCAATATTCCATTGACCGTCTTGGTTGGTTTCAAAGGCAATTTGGCGACCATCACCGCTAATGGTGGGATTACGGACGCTTCCCCGCAGGTTAGCGGTTAACAGGGTTGCACGGGACAGGGAACGATCATAAACCATGACATCACTCTTGCCGCGTTCGCTGGAGATATAGGCAATTAAACGACCGTCAGCATTCAGAGATGGCTGATCTTGGCTAGAATCGCCACGATTTAGGTTAGGGAGATTAACTAAGCGCTTTTCTTGCAGATCGAATAAATATATACTACGACGACCGGAGCGATCGGAAGCGAAGGCTAAATAGCGACCATCAGCACTATAACTGGGGAATTGATCGGGAGCAAAACTATTTAAACCACCGGCGGGAACTTGAGGAGTGATCAAAAGAGGGGAATTACAGCCACTTATCCCCGATAACAGCCCAAAAGAGGCCAAAAATCGCCCCAGCCAGACAAAAAATTTTTTTTCTTTCATCTTGACTTTTGACCCCAAATGTGCTAGTAACTTTCTTCCTTGCCGACGGTTTTGAGGGTAAGTAGTTGATTGCCTTGACTGAGACTATCGGCGATCGCTTCTCGAATCGGCAGGTCAATACTGGTTTCAGCGAGGATTTCTTGGGCTTTTTGCCGCAAATCTGCCCCAGTATCGGCATCTACTTGGTCTAGATCGAGTAATTCTTGCGATAGCTGTTCGATCGAATTCGGGTTAGTCATAGCTCAGGCTCCCAACAAGCTTAATTACAATCCCATTGTAAAGAGGGTCTATCCCTAATTGGGGATTTTTTGGCTTTAATTCAGTATTGATAAGCTGTTCGTAATTTAAATTGCTTGTTGAGATCAGGCGGTCGGCAGGAGGCAGGAGATTATTTTTATTTATTCTCCCCACTCCCCTCTCCCCACTCCCCCAAAAAAATTTTCCCAGAGGTGCTTGACATAACCCTGATGATGAAGTTACAATCAGAAATGTGGCAAAAATGGGATTGTAGTTCAATTGGTTAGAGCACCGCCCTGTCACGGCGGAAGTTGCGGGTTCGAGCCCCGTCAATCCCGTAAAAATCTAGATTAGAGTCGCCCAGGGCCGGTTAACCTGTGGGCAGTAGGATAAATAAACAAGCTCCTACTGCCTAGATTGGTTCTAATTTACCGATAAACCGGCATTAGCTTGAATATAATCGGGTAATTCAATCTTTACCGGTTGTACCCGCCAGATTTCCTCGCAATATTCCCGAATCGATCGATCGCTAGAGAATTTACCCATGCGGGCTACATTAAGAATTGCTAAACGACTCCAATGTTCTTGATCTTTATAGGCGCTACCGACTCCTTCCTGACAATCGATATAGGATTGATAATCGGCCAGTAACATATAGGGATCATTGTAGATAAGATTATCCACAAGCGGGCGGAATAAACTACTATCACCCCGGCTAAAAAATCCCGAACCAATGAGGTCTAATACTGCCCGCAATTCTTCGTTATGGTAATAGTATTCTTGGGGATTATAACCGGCGGCTTTTTTAGCATAAACCTCCTCGGTTGTCAAGCCAAAAAGAAAGAAATTTTCCGCCCCCACCTCTTCACGAATTTCGATATTTGCCCCATCGAGAGTGCCGATAGTTAAGGCCCCATTCATGGAGAATTTCATATTACCAGTTCCCGAAGCTTCTTTCCCAGCCGTGGAAATTTGTTCAGACAAGTCGGCAGCCGGATAAACCCGTTGACCGAAGGTGACATTATAATCGGGTAGGAAAACCACTTTTAACCGTCCTCCAATTGTCGGATCATTATCGATCACTTCTGCCACAGAATTAATCAATTTAATGATTAATTTCGCCATAAAGTAACCCGGGGCTGCCTTACCACCGAAAATAAAGGTACGGGGGGTAATATCGAGATTGTGATTATTTTTGAGGCGATGATAGAGAGTGACGATATGTAAAACGTTGAGATGTTGCCGTTTATATTCGTGAATGCGTTTTACCTGCACATCAAAGAGGGTACTAGGATCAACTTTAATACCGACTTTTTTATCGATATAATTGGCTAAATCTGCCTTAATATCGTATTTAATTCGTCGCCAAGAGTCCCGAAATCCTCCATCATCGACATAGTTTTCTAAACCGCGTAAATCCTCCAGATGTTTAATCCAATTTTCGCCGATTTTTTCGGTAATGGCAAAAGTTAAGCGGGGATTACTAGAAACTATCCAGCGCCGGGGAGTAACTCCATTGGTTTTGTTGCTAAACTTTTCGGGAAAGAGTTCATAGAAGTCGCGCAGAACATCTTTTTTAAGTAATTCTGTATGGAGGGCTGCCACCCCATTAATTGCCTGGGAACCCACACAGGCGAGGTGAGCCATACGGACGTATTTTTCGCCGCTTTCATCGATTATAGACAAACGGGACATTTTGCCGTCATCATGGGGATAAATAATGCGAATTTTATCCAAGAAACGATAGTTAATTTCATAGATAATTTCCATTAATCGGGGGAAAAGACGACCAAAAATACTCAAAGGCCATTTTTCTAAAGCTTCTGGCAAAAGAGTATGATTAGTATAGGCGAAGGTATTTTGAGTAATAAACCAAGCTTTATCCCAATCGAAATGATGCACGTCAATTAACAAGCGCATTAACTCTGCTACTCCGACGGAAGGGTGAGTATCATTCAATTGTACCGACCATTTTTGATGAAAATTATCGAGACTGGGGTTCTCATGTAAGTGAATACGAATCAGATCCTGTAAGGAACAGGAAACAAAGAAATATTGCTGTTCTAAACGTAGTTCTTTGCCCTGAATTGGCTCATCGTTAGGATAGAGAACTTTACTGATATTTTCCGAGTGAACTTTATTATCCACCGCACCGTAATAATCGCCACGATTAAAGCGACCAAAATCAAAAGATTCACAAGCTTCTGATTTCCAGAGACGCATGGTATTAGCGGTGTTAACTCGATAGCCGAGAATTGGGGTATCATAGGGAATTCCTTTGACTACATAATCGGGAATCCAATGACTGCGATAATTACCATTTTCGTCGGTATAGGATTCGGTATAACCGCCAAATTTTACCTCTACCGATGATTCTGGTCGGGCAATTTCCCAGGGATTTCCATACTGTAACCACTTATCGGTTATTTCTACCTGCCAACCGTCGTGAATTTCTTGATCAAAGATACCAAATTCGTAGCGAATACCGTAACCAATAGCCGGAATTTCTAGGGTAGAAAGGGAATCCAGATAACAGGCAGCTAAACGACCTAAACCACCATTTCCTAACCCCGGTTCTTCTTCTTGGGCAATTAATTCTTCTAGTTTTAATCCCGATTCGCTTACAGCTTTCTCGACTTGTTTGTAGATGCCGAGATTAATTAAATTATTAGCTAAATGGGGACCGACTAAAAATTCGGCCGAGAGATAACAAACGGTTCTGACATCTTTTTTTAGATAGGTTTGTTGGGTGGTTAACCAGCGCTGCAATAAACGATCGCGGATTGTATAGGCCAGGGCCATATAAAGATCGTTTTTGCTGGCTAATTCCGGTAATTTAGCTTGAATATAGAGTAAATTATCCCTTAAAGCCCGTCGGATAGTTTCTGTGTCTAATCCTGTTCTGTCGTCTTCGATGATAATCGGACAAACAAAAGTTGACTCTGGAGATGGATTCATAGGAGCATTTTTACTGAAGATTTACTGCTCTTAGTCTAAAATAACCCGACCCCAAATTGTATCAAGAAAAGCTTAAATATTGACTAAGATTAAGGTATAGTAATAATAAAGTTAAGGTGATTAAATTTCAATTACCGATAGGAAGTTAAAATAGGGGAAAGTCTGAGCAATGGGTGCTTTTGTGACGGGTGGAACGGGTTTTATCGGGGCGATAATCTTGGGAAAATTGCCCTCTATACCCCTTGATGGCGTGAAAATGTCAAAACAGTCCATGTACTACGATTCCTCGAAGGCAGTGCAAGAACTAGGCTTACCCCAATCGCCGATTAGACAAGCTTTAGCTGATGCTGTCAATTGGTTTCAAACCCATGGAGACATTACCTATTAAGACTGAGTAGGAAAGGAAAAAGATAGTCTCAATTGTGCTGAGATATTTATCTATTTTTGCGCCCTTAATAATTCATCTAGGAAAACCCGTTCTTGCTAAAATAACTCCAATTTTAAGCGCAATCATCCCCCCAAGAACACTGCCCAACCAGTAAATTAAACCGAAAGTCATGTTTCCCTGCTCTAAAAACTTGTTAACCTCCAAACTATAGGCGGAAAAAGTTGTATAGGAACCACAAAAACCCGTGGCAAGCATCAATCCTAATTCTGGGGCAATTATGCGAATATTTTCCCTAACTATAGTAAAGATATAAGCAATAATTAAACAGCCAGAAACATTAACAAAAAATGTCCCCAAAAATTGCCATTCTTGACCGAAAATACTTTCAACTAATTTCGCAATATAAAAACGACTCAAAGCCCCAAAAATAGCCCCAATCGCCACGAATAAACCATAACGTCCCCTGAAGAAGTTCATGCTGTCTCTCCTGCCCTTCAATAGTCAATAAATTGGAGAATTAAGTAGCTGGTTATAATTAAATTAAAAATGGATTTTAGGTTCGATCCCCCCTTAATCCCCCCTTGATAAGGGGGGCATCTGATAGTTTTTAACGCCTACCTACTTAACCTAGAAAAACTTGGGCAATAGCTGCCCCGATTCTCACGGCAATCAATCCGAAAATGATACTAGCAACGGCAAAAAAAAGACTGAGAAAATTTTGCTGATTGCGCCAGAGAATCAAGATATCTAAACTATAGGTAGAAAAGGTGGTATAAGCTCCTAAAAATCCCGTCCTAACCATTAAATCTAGTGCGTGGGAATAAAAGGGAAAACTGGGTAAAATAGCCCAAAAAAAGCCGATAGCTAGACAGCCAGTTAAATTAATAATAAAGGTTCCATAGGGAAAGCGCAAGCCGAATTTTGCTTTTGTCCATTCGGTAATATGATAACGAGATAACGCCCCCGGAACCGCTCCGGCTACAATTGCGAAAACATCGTTCAAATCTGACATTGTCTCTAATTTTTTTGCTATCTTTGTCTAGGCTCTATGATAATTGATGCGGTTATCGATCGCATGGCCTATATTTTCAGGGGTGTTATTGTCGAGGACAACCCTCTGATTTTAAAATAGAGGTATGAAAATTCAACCGCGTAAACGTTTTGGACAACATTGGTTAAAAGATGAATCGATACTCGATCGCATCATCGGCGCTGCTAATTTACAATCAGAGGATCGGGTATTAGAAATCGGCCCTGGTACAGGTATTTTAACCCGTCGTCTTCTCGATGGAGCTCAATTGGTTGTCGCTGTAGAAATCGATCGAGATCTATGGACAATTTTAAATAAAAAATTCGGCCAACAAGATAACTTTGATCTCATCCCGGGCGACTTTCTTAGCCTTAAACCGGAGCAACTGCCGCCAGTTAATAAAGTAGTGGCTAATATCCCCTATAATATCACCGGTCCGATCCTAGAAAAGCTGCTCGGTTCGATCGCCCATCCCTTCACCCCCCCGTACCAGAGTATTACCCTCTTAGTCCAGAAAGAAGTCGCCGAAAGATTAGTCGCTGTCCCCTCCACCAAAGCTTACAGCGCTCTCAGCGTCCGCATTCAATACCTTGCCGATTGTCAATGGATTTGTGATGTCCCCCGGCGAGCCTTTTCCCCACCTCCCCGGGTGGATTCGGCGGTAATTCAGCTTTTACCCCGTGTTTTGCCGAATAATGTCAGTAATGCTGCCTTTTTGTCCACTTTAATTAGCTGGGGTTTTGCCAACCGGCGCAAAATGTTACGCAATAATCTAAAAAATTGTCTGGATAGCGATCGATTAAGCCAAATCCTGACACAATTAGAAATTAATCCCCTCGCTCGCGCCGAAGATCTCAGTTTATCGCAATGGATTGACTTGGCGGAAAAATTAGGTCAATTGCCAAAATTTTAGATTTTTTTCCTTGACAAATGCACAGTTATACCCTTCTAGCCCCCGCTAAAATTAATTTATATCTAGAAATCGTTGGCGATCGCCCTGATGGTTTCCACGAGTTAGTCATGGTGATGCAGACGGTGGCATTATGCGATCGCATCACTCTCCGGCCCAACGGATTGCAGGAATTCCGTCTCTTTTGCCATCATCCCCTCGTCCCCCAAGATAGCAGTAATCTCGCCCATCGGGCTGCCACTTTGATGGCGAGGGAATTCCCCCGCATCTTTGCTAATTACGGCGGCATCGATATCAGCATCGACAAATATATTCCCGTGGCTGCCGGTTTAGCGGGGGGGTCCACCAACGCGGCGGCGGTGTTAGTCGGTATCGATTTAATCTGGGAATTAGGCTTAACCCGTCCGGAATTAGAAACTTTAGCGGCAAGATTGGGCTCCGATACTTCCTTTTGTGTGACAGGAGGAACGGTTATCTGTACGGGAAGGGGAGAAATTCTCGATCCTATCGCTCCTCTGACCGGATTATGGGTGATTTTAGCCAAATACGATCATTTATCCGTTTCTACACCCTGGGCCTACCAAAGCTATCGGCAAAAATTTCAGGATACCTATCTGTCTTCTCCAGAGGAATTTCATCACCGTCGTCAGCAGGTGAGTTCCGGGGCTTTGGTACAAGCGATCGCCCAGAAAAAACCGGCCGCTATCGGCAAATTTATCCACAATGACCTCGAAAAGGTGGTTTTACCCGAATTTCCCCTCGTAGCCGAGTTAAGACAGGTTCTAGGGGATTTAGGCGGCTTGGGAACGATGATGTCAGGCTCTGGTCCCACGGTTTTTACTCTCTGTTCATCTCAGGAAGTGGCGGAAACTATCGTTAAAGAGGCCCGGGAAATTCTCGTCGCTCCCGATCTACAATTTTGGATAGCTCCAATCACCGATACAGGCATTCAAGTGACTTGAGAAAATGATAATTAACCGCCTTTACCAAGATAACCAAACTCGCGGAATAATTGCCTCTCGATCGCTCATTTCTCGCCTTAAAATTTGCCAAACCTGCTGAAACCATTGTCGCACTTCACCGCTAGAATTACCCCGATAACGACATAAAAGACCATCTCCTAAAGTGCTAGTAACTCCCCTCTCTCCTTCTAGGGAAAAATCTCTCACTTTCTCAATTAAATTTCTTCCCACTGGTTGACCGATATAAACCAATGTACCGATCAGGGCGCTATCATTTAAACCGGAAAATCCCTCGATCATTTTACCACCCAACAGGAAGGATCGATCAAGCCACAAAGGTTCTCCTGATCGCCAAATTTCCCAATTAGAATGCCATTCTCCCGCTAAAAATTTCTCGCCTCGCGCACTGCGACCAAAACGGGTAATTTCCCATCCCAACCAACTGCTATTTTCCCCTAAATCCACTCGTAAATGTTGGCGAAATACCGCACCATTAAAGATAATTGTTTCTTGGGGTAGCCATTCTAAACCGGCATTGTCATCGATTTTAATCTCGATGAATTGCTGGGCTATCTGACCATTACTCTGGTAAACTTTTCCAGCAGAAGCAGTGGTAATCAGGGCATTAGTAGCGGCTTGGAGATGAATTTTTTGTCGCAGAACATCACCACCAACTATTCCCCCCGCCGTGTGTAAAATCACCGTATGACAAAGGTTTTTTCCTTCGGGATAAAAGGGTCTTTGTACTTTTAAAGGGGCGGTAGTATAGACGTGATTAATCTGGGTTGCGAGATTTTTTTGCGTGTAAATTAGTTCTAGGTTTCCCTGCCACATTATTTATTGATCCTCAGTCATGGTTTCTAGAAATTGCCGATAATTTTCAGGACTGAGATTAATTTTAACTTCTATTTGCTGTTCTTTATCCCTGAACAGTAAAATATATTCACTTTCCGCTTTTTTGCCGACTAGGAGAGGATTTTTTAGCTCGAATTTTTGATAAACTAGATGTGGTTTCGTCACCCGAATAACTAAACTAGCTTGGGATTGGGGATAAATGTATAATCGCTCCTGTTCCCGATCTAAAATTAATTGTTTAGGTGTCATGCTTCTTTCGTCAGCAAAAGTAGATTTATGCCAATAGAGGGTAATCCCCCGAATTTGGGGCATTTGAATGCTAAATTTTTCATCAAAACCTTGCTGCTCCCAATTAATATCTTCCAGAGAGCCAGTATCGGGAATTAAACGCTGTTGCCAGAAGACTTCCTTAAGATTTAAATCTTGCCACCATTGGCTAATAATTTGGAAATTCTCCAGATTATCGGGGTTGGGATTGGCACTTTGCCAGAGGAGAGAAGTAAGCATTTTGGGGGAATTTTTGCGCTGGGAAAATCAGGTTAATAGTCTTCGCTGGAGTTAAGGGATCATTAATCTCAATTATCATCGATTCTCGAGCTGCCGATCAGTCCATAATATTAACTCTTGATCGCATTTTTATTTTATCCTAAATTATCGAGGAAAAAACTGCTAAAAGTGGTCTTCATCTGCGATCGCCAGCCACCAGCCCAGAAAACTGAGGGAAGATCAGATAGATTGGATATAATTAACTAATAAAGCCCTGTATGGTCCCAAAAACTAGAATTGTTTTAATATGAACCAGCCTAGACTATTATCTTTTACCCTCGATGGTTGGGGTGTGCTAGGTGGTCCAGTTTCCCTATCCCTAGTTAACCAAGTTGGGGTATTAGTGGGGAGAAACGGTGCGGGGAAATCCGCTATCCTAGAAGGATTTGAAGCCATCTCATCCTGTGCTATCGGTAGATCGATCGGCTCTCGGATGATTGACAGTGATAGCATTCCCTCAATTTTGCAGGTTGAAATTCTAACACCGACTAACCGGCGCTTAGGATACAGGTATGAGCTAATCATCCCCTTTTCTATGGACGATCTAGATACAGACATAGATGATACCACTAACGATAATTCCTTGGAAAATTCCTTTTCTTGGAATGATTCTTGTCAGTATATTGATGGATATCAAGAACTTCTCTGGAAAACCGAATTTGGACTAACAAGCTTTAATAATAATGGTGAGCCAATATTTGCTATTCTTGGCAATACTACCTCGCTGCGACAGTCAAATATACCTGGAAATTCATCGCTAAATTTACCTCCAGAAATGCAGTGGGTTTATGCTATTTTAAAAGGGATTCGTCTTCTTGGCAAAGCTCCTATCCGTCGCACATCAAGACGACAGCCTTCTTTATTAAAGGTGACAAGTAAGAAGATTTCTGCCAGTCGATTTGATCTAGCAGATACTCTAGCTCGGAGAATATTTCGTTGGGTGGGTACGGATGATTTTGATGAACTAGAAAATGTTTGTCAACGAATAAGACTTGCCAAGAAAATCACTGTGCAGAAGTTCGTTTTGAGTGAGCATTCTGGACAGACAGTCCAAGATAAAGACGAAGAGTACATCGCTTCAGTATTATTAGATGGAGTCAATATTGGATTACTCTCCGATGGCACCTTGCGAGTTTTATCAATTCTGATCGAAATAATTGCTCACCATCCTAATGCAACAACCATAATTGAGGAGCCAGAAACACAAATACATCCCGCAATGTTAGCAAAATTGTTAAATGAAATTAAATCCTATACTTGGGCTGAACATTTAATTATATCAACTCATTCACCACAAGTAGTAGCTTGGACAAAGCCAGAAAATATTAGCTTAGTTTATCGTAACCAGGGACGGACAAGTGTTAGGAAACTAGAAGAAGGAGAGATTGAAAAAGTTGTCGAGTACCTCTGTGAAGAAGGAGATTTAGGAGACTGGATTTACAGTGGTATTCTCGATGAGTAGTAACTTGATCGCCATAATTGCCGAAGATGAGACGGACTGCGATGTGTTTCG
This sequence comes from Microcystis sp. M061S2, assembly GCF_020245605.1. Lineage (NCBI taxonomy): Bacteria > Bacillati > Cyanobacteriota > Cyanophyceae > Chroococcales > Microcystaceae > Microcystis > Microcystis sp. M061S2. The sequence continues at coordinate 72,178 of NZ_JADBUP010000022.1, forward strand.
TCAAATTATCCATCGCGTGCTGGGGACAAATACTAGGACAAAATCTTGGGCATCTAAATCCTCTAGTACATTAAAGAGAAAACTGTCAGCAAAACTTAAAGTGATGACAAGGGAAGGATGTGATGCTTTTATCATTGTTCATGATTTAGATCGTAATCCCAAGAATAACTCTCTTAACGATGAAAAACGATTGCGAGATCACTTAGAATTAAGCTGTTCTAATATTAATGGTATCAGGAAATATATCTGCATACCAATAGAAGAACTAGAGGCTTGGTTTTGGTCTGATCCAGAAGTTGTTAAATATGTGGGACGAGGCAAGGGAAAAGCTCACCCAAACCCTCACCTAATTATCAAACCGAAAGAAGAATTGATCAAATTGTCAATCGGTGAAAATAGAAAACCCCGTTATAGTACCAACATGAATCTTGAACTAGCCCAAAAGCTAAATTTAACGTCAGTTCGGGATAAGGGAGGAAAGAAAAGGCGGGGGCTAGTAAGCTGAAAAATATATAAACTCAGCACCCCCAACCCATCTATGTCTAGTCTAGAAGCTCTTTTCTGTCATGTCGACGACTTCTGCCGTGTAT
>NZ_JADBUP010000023.1:0-95200 GCF_020245605.1 Microcystis sp. M061S2
AGTCAATTCCTAATAGTCTTTTAGTTTGTTTCGGATATTTTTGAATGTATTCCCAAGTGTAGTTTTTCATGGCTTTTTTTGATTTACTATTTGTTTTATTATATCCTATTATTGTGATTTAATTAAATTATGGAGAGGTCTTTTGTGTGATCGGTTTAACTTATATAGGAGCGATCAATCTTTGTGTCCTTTGTGTCTTTGTGGTTCGTTCTAGTCCTTCGCCGGCGGTACTGTATCTTAGAATACATTTTACCCACCAAACCCAAGAGAGCTTAATTTCTGCCCCCCTAACCGAGAATCAGAGATCGGTAGAATGGAAAAAAACCAGATCGAGCAATGTTACGGTTAAAAACTTGGCAAGGGTTGATTTTAGCAGTTCCGATCGCCGCTGTGGTCATCTTTCTGATCGTGGCCGCCAGTGTCCAGATCAATCAATGGGGTTTGAATTGGATTTGGGCAGTTTTTACCCTGATTTTTGTCCCTTGGCGCTTCCTGTTGGTCAAATGGACGCGCCCAGCAGTCGGGGAAATTGAAGCCGCCATCGGGGAAATTAAGGCAGAATTAACCCCTCCTGAGGGTGATTCCGGGGGCAATGTCGAGGAAATTATCGAGAGGATTATCGTCGAGGCCCGCAATGATCGCCCGGTTTGGGAAGATTGGGCGACTTTTTGGCAACGCTGTCAGGATTTGGTCAGTGCCATCGCTCATATATATTACCCCGATGTCAAGTACCCCTTATTAAATATTTACATTCCCCAGGCCTACGGTTTAATTCGGGGAACCGTCGATGATAGCGATCGCTGGATGCAGAATCTTTCCCCGGCCTTGAATCAAATCACCATCGGCCAAGCCTATCAGGCCTACGAAGTTTATCAAAAATTGCAACCCTCAGCCCGGAAACTTTGGCAAGTCTGGAATTGGGCGCAATGGGTGATCAATCCCGCTGCGGCTGTGGCTAAAGTTGCCAGTCAAAAGTACAGCGATCGAGCGGATCAGCAATTATTAGTCAATTTAGGGCAAGTTTTGCGGGAAAATGCCCTAAGAAACCTCTCTCGCCAAGCGGTGTTACTCTACAGTGGCGGCAATCTCGCCCCAACTCTCCCCACCAAGACCAAAATCGCCACCACTACTCTCAAGGAAATTCTCGCCCAAGCTGAACCGATCACGGAAATCGATCGCCAACCGGTTAACATTCTGCTGGTTGGACGCACCGGGGCCGGCAAAAGCAGTTTAATCAATACTCTCTTTCGGGCCGATTTAGCCCAAGTGGATCTATTGCCCAGTACCGATGCCATCCAATCCTACCATTGGCAAACCCCAGAAGGGGACGAGTTAATCCTCTGGGATACCCCGGGCTACGAACAGGCAAATCGGGCTGATGATCGGCAAAAGGTTCTTAATTATGCCAAAAACGCCGATTTATTGATTCTGGTAACTCCCGCCCTCGATCCCGCTCTAGCCATGGATGAGGCTTTTCTTAAAGATTTGCAACAAACTATTGACAATTTACCAGTTATAGTCTGTGTTTCTCAAGTCGATCGCCTGCGTCCGCTGCGAGAGTGGCAACCTCCCTATAATTGGCTGACGGGAGAAAGTCCTAAAGAAGTCAATATCCGCGAATGCTTGCAGTATCGGGCGGAATTATTCGAGGATCTATGCGATCGCATTTTGCCGATGGTCAGTCAACAGCCGGATAGAGAAGCTTGGGGGGATGAGGAGTTATCAATCGCTTTGCTGGGGGCAATTTCACCCGCAAAACAGTTGCGTTTAGCCCGTTTTTTAGCGGATTTAGAAACTCGAACCCTGGCAGCGGCGAAAATAATTGATCGCTACACTTTACAGATGGCCACGGGGCAAGGTTTAACGGCCCTATTAAAAAGTCCTATTCTAGGTTTTATCTCCACTTTAGCCACGGGAAGACCGACTTTAGCCTATCTTTTAGCTGAACAAATTCCTGTGGAACAATTACCAGTAGCGATCGGTAAATTACAGATGGCCTACGAGCTTTATTCTCTCTTGAATCCAGAGAATAAAAGTTTTGATTTATTGGCACTTTGGCCAATACTATTAGAGAATTCTAGCACTGCCGACAAGGAAGCTTGGGCCTGGGGTCATGCTCTGGTAGAATATTGGACAAAGAACCTATCGATCGAACAGTTCCGGTCAAGTTATCAGGGGTATTTAGAAACGACAAAAACAGGCCTGTAGCCAGATTAATTAAGCTAAAACTTTCTTCCACTTTAAAAGTATAGGAGAGTGGGGAGGAGAGGTTTCTGGGGTTGAGATTTCTGGCCCTTGTACTAAAATTCCTCAGTAGGCAGTTTAAATGCAGTGCAGCTTATACTAAATCCGTTGAGTAATACTAAATCCTGTTTAAAAAGTATAGGATAGTGGGGTGTGGGGTGTGGGGTGTGGGGTGTGGGGAGAAACAATTCATAACTTGAGAGTTAATCACACTATTAAAAAGGGATTTGGTATAACGCACAGAAAACGGGTTTCTCCGAGAAACCCGTTTTCTCCTCATCCACTCATGCAAAAAGGGGAATAAATAATCAGTCTTTAATAACCAGATTTAGTATGACAAAGCATTAGCCTCGATTTCTGCATCACCCATCGATTTAACTCGCTCCCAATCGGTTAAATTATTAATATCTGGGGGATTATTTGTTATATTTATCCTTCCTAAAGCTGGTATTTCCATAGGCGGTGGCCAGTGCAGAACTACAGTGATATACTAAGGATAACTTGATCAATACTTTCTAGGGAGATTTTGCTATCAATTCCCAGAAAGTATCGAGGTTTAGGTTTTGCGTCCGAGAAAATTAATAATCTGGGGACTAATTTCTTTTGACCAATGTTCTTGGGGATAGTGTTTTGCTTCCGCGAGGGGGATTAATTCCACTCCTGATTTAGTAGCTAATTTTTCAACGGTGACAGAAGATAACCAAGGATCCCCCATTCCCCAGACAAAAAGGATAGGTTTTTCAAAGTTCTCTAAACCTGTCTCAATTTCTGCCATAGTTTTCGATAGGTTTAAATTGCGAATCGTGGCCAGTAAAGCGCGACCCACTGCCGAAGTTTTTAGATAAGGTTGACGGAAAATAGCCAGATCTGCATCACTAATCACAAAACCGCTACCAGTTTCTAAAGTACGATCGACTAATAAGGGGTCTTGAGTTGCCATATCTCCGAGGAAAGGTAGCCCCCATTGTTTCATTATCCAGGGTAATTTGACATCACTGGAGAGGGGAGTATTTAAGATGATCAAACGCTCAATTTTATCGGGATTTTCTAGGGCGTATTGTAAACCGACGGAGGCTAAAAAACCCTGGACAATGAGGGAGATTTTCGGCAATTGGAGAGCTTGAATAAAATCGGCCAAAGCTTGACAAAAAGCGCTAGGTGTGTAGGCGAATTCTCTGGCATCGGGTTTAGCGGATAAACCGGAGCCGATCCAATCGGGGGCAATGGCATTAATGTTATATTCTTCTAAACTGGTCAATAATTCTCGCCAAATATAGCCATGGGCGGGTAAACCATGGAGTAGGATCACGGGGGTTGTATCCGGTTGTTGAGCGGGGTTAACCTGTCGATAAAACCACTTGAGAGAGCCGACTTCGAGAAAACTTTCTAAAATAGCCATGGTTAATGGGGGATTAATAATCATTAACCATTGTCTAACGTCTAGGAACCGATCGCACCGGCAAATTTTCCACCCCAGCAGTTATAGGGAGCTTGCGTCGAGACTTTGTGCTTCTCCGGGGGTTAAGGGTAAATGAAGACCGCATTCTTGTTTTAAACCCTTGAAACGGGTGTCTCGTTCGTTGCTATCATCGGCGGTTAAAGGCCGACTGGAGTGCCAATCGCCGACGGAGACATAACCCAGATCAAAATAGGGATGGTAGGGAAGATCGTATTTAGTCAGATAGTCATAGATGGTTTTGGCATTCCAGTCAAGGATCGGTAATATTTTGTAACGTTCGCCCTGTTGATTGACCCATTGGAGAGTTTTGCGGTGGTCGGTTTGGTCGCGACGTAAACCGGCTAACCAAGCGGTGGCCTTTAATTCCTTCAGGGCCCGTTGCATCGGCTCCACCTTGCGGATTTTGTCGTAGAGATTGAGGGAGTCGAGATCGTTATTTGACCACAATTTACCGTGGATTGCTTCCATGCGGGCGGGACTGAGGGGAGATTGATAAACTTTCAGGTTTAAATGGAGGCGTTGGCTTAAGTCTTCGGCAAATTGATAGGTTTCCGGAGGAAGATAGCCGGTATCGATCCAAATGATGGGAATATCGGGGATAATTGCGGTGACGAGGTGCAACATTACTGCCGCTTGAATGCCGAAACTGGTACTCATCACCAAACCTTCCCCAAAGGTGGCCGCGGCCCAAGCGACGATTTCTGCGGCGTTAGCGGAGTCAAAACGTTGATTAATTGTGGCCAGGTCGAGGGATAGAGGGTAGGAAAAAGACCGGTCGGCAGTGGCGATGAAGGCGGTTTCTAGGGCCTGTGGATGAGAATTAAGCAAGTGTAAATCTGGCATTCTGGCTAAGATTTAAGGTGTACAGTAGCGGCGGATACTGATAGAGTCCAATCTATCCCTGTGATTGGATTATAGCATTGGGCCATCGACCCGCTCTAGCTATTCCTTTTCCTTTCCAGAGCCTGGTTATTCGATCGAGGATAATGGAACTATCAGGCCTCAATTGTATCTTAGTCGCTGATTTTAGGATAATTGGCCTCTCAGCCCCGCTACTGCTAGAAAAGTTACTATTTAGTAATTCTTTACTTTAAGTTAAGAAACTTATCTAAGGCTAGAACCATATTTGGCGGCCAACGACGCACGCTTTTTACCCAATCAAGGTCTTGATAGCGGGTATCCATGCCGACGGCGGCTACCCAATTGCTTTCCGCTTCTCCCTGTTGTCCTTGGGTCCATAAAACGGCGCTTAAGGCGGCTCTGACATCGGGGAACATGGGGTATTTGCGGGCAATATTCCGCATTTTTTGGACTGCTTCCGGATATCTGCCCAATTCGTACAGGGCCAGAGCCAGATTAGCTTGCGCCCAGGCAAAATTCGGGGCCAGTTGAGTGGCTTGGCGATAGTCTTTGACGGCGGCTTCCCAGTCCCCTAAACCGCCCTCAGCGTTGCCGCGATTGTTATAGGCAAAGGCATCATTGGGATCTAGTTCTAAAACTTTATTATAATCGGCGATCGCTTCTTGATATTTGCCTTCTCCCTCTAAAGCGGTGCCGCGATTGAGGTAGGGATCGGGGGCATCGGGGGCAATGGCGATCGCTTGGTTAAAATCAGCGATCGCATCCTCTAATTTATTGAGACTAACTCTGGCATTGCCGCGATTACTCCAGACGGCGGGGTTAGTGGGGAATTTGGCGACTAATTGGGTCCAATAGTTTTCGGCCTGGGCGTAATCGCCTTTTTCTGTGGCTTCTAGGGCTTTTTCGGCGATAACTTCCCCTTCTCTAATCTGTTCTTCGCTAATAGTCGGGCTATCGGCATAAGCCGCTATGGGTAGGGCAAAAAAGAGCAATAGACTCAATACACAAGCGGTGATCCAACGCATAATTACTTCATAATTTGTTACTTAATCTTTTCTCAATCTACCCTACTTAGGTGAACTCTGCTCTAGATAGTCTTGATAGCCTAGTCGTTGAAGATTGCTTTGTTTTTCGAGGACGGAATCGCTGAGGGATTGACGATAGGCGATAACTTGCTCTAAAAGCTCAGCATTACCGGTGGCGAGAATTTGAACCGCTAAAAGTCCGGCATTTTTGGCATTACCGATCGCCACCGTGGCCACGGGAATGCCTGCGGGCATCTGTACAATTGAATAGAGAGAGTCTAACCCTTGTAAAGTGCGCGTGACTACGGGAACCCCAATCACGGGTAAGGGGGTTAAAGATGCCACCATCCCGGGTAAATGGGCAGCGCCGCCAGCTCCAGCGATAATCACTTTTATTCCCCTTAAATGAGCGTTTTTGCCGTATTCAAACATTTTTTCGGGGGTACGATGGGCCGAGACGATGGCGACTTCGTGGCTAATCTGAAAAACCTCTAAAACTGCGATCGCTTCTTTCATGGTGGGTAAGTCGGAATCACTGCCCATAATTACACCCACTAGGGGCGCTGCTGTCACCATAGTTACTAGAAAATAATATTTCCCCTAAATTGTATCGGGATCGATGCCTAATTCTCGCAATTTTTGGGCTAATTTTTCCTTAGCTTGTCGTTCCCTTTCTTTCTCTAAAAGAGCCTGTTCTTTTTCTAAAAGAGCCTGTTCTTTTGCCTGTCGTTGCTGTAACTCAGCTTCAAATCCGTGGGGGGATAGGTGACATCTGGGATAATGTCTAGGGCTGTCATGACTTTTCCCGGTATTTTAGGATTGATTAATTATAGCTTTTTACCACAATTGCACAGATAAGGCGGGCGGGATTTTAACCAATAACTTAATCCTAGACCTTGACCGATCGCCGTTTCTAAACTAAAGCCTGACTGCAAATAATGATGGGAATTGGTTGCTCCTCACCTTGCAAGCGGCGGCGATCTAACCAGTCCCGCATCTCATGTTGGCTGTATAATTTCTTCAGTTCGCTAAACAAAGCTTCTCCTGTCAGGCTACGGCGCTTAATCAGGTTTAACTCGCGCTTCAGTACAGTGGTAATCGGTTGGCGAAAGGCCTGTTCTAATAGGTTAACCTGCTTACGGATTTCTTCATCCTGAGTGGTTTTAAACAGCAGTCCCAATTCTCGCAAGATGTAGCGCTGTGCTTGAGTCAGAGAACGGCTGTACTCCCGTTCCGATTGGCGGTGTTGGACTTCTTGGGCAAATTTAACCTTGACTTGCATGACTGCTTGGTTGTAATTTTTGGGCAGCGGCAGTGCTGCTTCTTCTGGGTTAGTTTTGAGCATTCCTAAAATGCGGGCAGTATCTTTTGATATGATCTCTCCCTGTTCATCGAGCCAATATAATTGCTGGTAGCCCTTCCAATCTTTGCGGTTAGGGTAAGAAGCTTCACAGAAGACAATTATGCCCTTATTGAGAGAAAAGCGAGCCGTTCGGATGCCGTGAGGCAGGTTAGCTATCCGTTCGTATTCAGCCGGATTTTCTCGCTGGAGTTGTCTGAGAATTTCTTCCGCTTCATTGAGGTCGAGAAATTCTCCCTCATCTTCAAACAAACTTAATTGATGACTACCACTTTTTTCATAAATTGCATACATAGCCTCTTCGTTAAGCTGTTCTGTGGGGTCGAGAATTGCCGCATCCTCACCGATGGTTTCGTGAATTTCTTGAATGCGGTTTTTGAGTTTTTGTCGTAATCCTAGATTACGCTCTAATCCCGTCTCTGGGAGAAAATTAAAGCCGTAAACCACATCATTCTCGCTGCCAATCCGATCAATCCGACCAAACCTTTGAATAAGTCGGACGGGATTCCAATGCAGGTCATAATTAATAATCAGGTTGCCATCTTGTAGGTTTAAACCCTCGGCTAAAACATCGGTAGCAATTAAAGTTTTGATTTCCGACTCTCCCTGTTGTAATTTATAGTATTTGTTGGCTTTGGGGGCAAATCTTCCCACTACCTGCGCCTTATTTTTATCGCCACTGTAGATGACTTCTAGATCGTCTCGATCGCCGTTAGGATTGAGGTTTTGATATAAGTAAGAGGCGGTATCAGCATACTGAGTAAAAATGAGGCACTTGCTATCTTGCAGCGGAGGTTTATTCAACCAATTTTTGAGAGTTTGTAATTTCGCATCTTTGTCTGGAGTAATTGGCTCAACTAAGTGCAAAATTTTCTCTAGCAATTGGATGTCATGTTCGAGGTGTTTCTGCAATATTGTGGCATCAAAATCAGCTAGATCATACTTCCCAGATGCCTGACGCAAAGCATCCATAATGTCTTGTTCTTCCCCATTGTTTGGCTCATAGAGAATTGCCTGAGCTTCTTCTCCGGCGGGGATAATTCCTTGGCGTAAAGCTTCTCGAAAGCGTTGATGGACTTGCAGTAATTTCTTAACAGTTTGTTGGAAGGCATAAACGCTAGATTCAAAGCGTTTGAATAACAGGACTCGCATCAGTCCTCTTAAATTTGCTCCCCCAGTTTGTAAACTGAGTAATGGTTCTTGTTTGCGCTTATTTGGTAATACATAATTTCCCAAAACATAACGAGCATAGCAAAGTTCATTTTTACGAGGGTTAGCTGGTTGCTGTTGGCGAGATTTCCCTAAATATTGGCGCAGTTCTTGGTAAAGTCCTTGATAGGTATCTTCAATACTATATTCAATGGTTTGTAGTTCTCTTTTGGGAAAAAACTGATGCTTACCACCCACAATAACGTAAGCGCGTTGATTTCCGTTTAAATAATCCTTGAAATTGTCTGCATCTACGGGTTTATGAGTCTTGGCATCAAAGCCGTACCAGCGTAAAATGTGGTTGCGGGTGCGCCGGATCAAGATGTTAGATAACAAGTCAGGTAACTGTTTTTCTCCTTTCTCTACTAATCGAAAATACTCTTTTAGATCGGGCGGATCTATGGGTAAATCTGTTTTATCATCTTGATGAAAGAGCCTAATCTGATGGTAAATATCCCAAGCACTTTTATTGCGAGGAGTTGCTGTTAAAAAACAGCATTGTCTCCCAGCTGCTAAAAAGGCTTCGACGATTTTATATCTTTGGGTTGCGGCATTCCGCAGGTTATGACTTTCATCAATTAAGATAAAATCTCGATCTTTGTATTTAAAATCTTCTAATAAAACTCTGATGCCACTGGTTTCATCTTCCCGCAGCAATCCCATCGATAAAACGCGGGCGTTAAGTTGATAAATTTCGTTGTAGCGTTCCCACATTTCCACCAGTGGTGCTGGACAAATAATTAAGGGGCGGGCTTTTTCTACTTGTTCAAAGCGTTTGACAATGGCAGCACCAATAAAGCTTTTTCCTAGTCCTACCACATCGGAAACGAAACAACCTCCATACTCGCGGATGAGTTTAACAGCTTGGTTAACTGCTACTTTTTGAAAGTCTGCTAGTTTCTCGGTAATTTCGTTATCTATCATCATTTCGCTGGCAGTTTCTTCTGTCAATCGATCGCGCACGAGCATATAGAGAGTTTTCATATAGATGTCGTAGGGACGTACTGGCATCATCGCCCAAGACTGTTTTAAAGACTGTATCAGTGTTTCATCAAATTCTGTTGCTTCCTGCCAAAGTTGATTGAACCATTCTGTTAAACTGGCATGATTTTCATTACCGTGAACGATAACATTAAGTTCGGTATTGTGGGAAATTCCTGATAAAGTAAGGTTAGAAGAACCAACGATAGCAAGGCCTTTTTCTTGACGTTCCAAAGGTTGTCCCTGCTGGTTATAAATTGTCCCGTAGTCGAAGATATAGGCTTTAGCATGGAGTCGCCCTTTAGTATAAACTCGCACCTGAAGGCGTTTTTCTTCAATCATTTGAACCAGATTTTTTACTAAGGTTTCTGCTTCATCTGTTTGGTCCATTAGTTCGACGCTGGAACGAATATTGTCGGCGGTTTCTGTTGCCATCTGCTTGCGTTCTGTCCGTTTGGGGTATTCTTGTGCTTCCAGATGGTTTTTAATTAGTTCTAAGCGGCGGTAGCCTTCTGCTAGTTGTTCGATGGTTTCCCTGCTGCTGGTGTTGCCAATCAGGAGGCGCATTTGTTGGATGGTGGCGAGACGAGGTGCGATCGCAGTAAAGCCGGAGAGGAAAAAGTAACCGACGGCAAAATGAGCTGCTTCTGAAGAGTGAAGAATTTGGTTGATGTTATCGACTAATTTTTGCTGGCGATTGTCGATGATGTCGTGGGTAGGCATAGTTCGATTTTTTAATTTTAGGGCTGTAACCAGTTTTCTATTACTAGATTAGAAATATTTTCAAAATGACGAGTATTATCGGTTACTAAAACATCCTGCCGAGAACGAGCAACGCTTGCGATTAAAGCATCTAACTGTCCTGTTGGTTTGCCAATTTTTCTAAGTTCAGATTGAATTTTGCCAAATTCGATTGCAGCTTGTTCATCAAAAGCTATTATCGGTAACTGGTTGGCAAATCTAGTTAATGTATCTAAGTTACGTTCTAGCTGAGTTGAGCAATAAACTCCTTTATATAGCTCCCCTAAGACTAAAGTGGACAGGTAAGATTCCTGATACTTAAGTCTAAAATGTGAAACGACCGTCAGATTCCCTTTGAGAATGGCAATACAGATGTTAGTATCCAGTAAATACATGAATTTTCGGCTTAATCATCGAATTTAATTTCCACACCTAGATCGGCATGGCGTTCTTGGTCAATTTCAGAAAAAATATCATCGAGTTCTGGTTGATTTTTCCATACTCCAATAAGAGTTTCTAAGTCTTCCCACAATAATTTTTTTTGAATTAAATTATCGGGGATTTCTAGAGAAATTTTTACGCCATTAGGAAGAGATAAATCCTCTAATAGCTCAATAGTATTGCCTTTGATAATTCCTTGTATTTTCATAGTAGTTTAGGATAAAGCTTGCTCAACTAAGACGGCAGTTTCACGATCTAGAATAGAGAGAGTTTTCTGAATTAATTCAATCGGTAATTGTAATGCTTGATAAGTTGTTTTTCCATATTATTTTTACTCCTAATTAATGGCATATTCTGTGAATTTTCGTTTAAATGGAGAGTGAAATCCGATGACAATATCTGTTTTAGGAATTCCTAGTTTAACTAACTTTTCAGCTACTGAAATTTCTGTGTTGTTCTGTTGAAGATAAACTTTGTTGTTAATAATATCTAAATGTAAAAGACATCCATAAATCCAATGATTATTATGCCAACCAACTTGTACTAATAAATAATGTTTTCTCAGATCGTCAAAGATTATTTCTAGGGAAATTTCACTAGACTGCTGAATTTTAGCTTGTTCCTCAATGAGGGATTTAACTAATTCACTGTAGTTGATTGCCATTCTACGATCTCCTCTCTGTGATATCCCTAGCTGGCATATCCTAATTTTAGCAGGTTTTCCTAATTTTAGCATCTTGTAACAATCTTAAGGTTCACAATCCATACAATGCCGCTACTCTCTCATCTGACGACTGGTTTATTTACCTCTATTTTAACAGATTCGCTGTGATGATTTCAGATACCCGACTTCTTTAATAATTCGGGTATCTAACCCCTTACAATCCATACAATGCCGCTACTCTCTCATCTATCTCTTTCTCCCATTCTTCACAGTTAACTCCTTTGGCATCTAAGCATTTTTGTACTAATTTAATGATGGGTTCTTTTTCAGATTCAGAAGCGGGAGGGATGGGAAGTCGTTTAAAATTAACCCATTGAAGCATTAGTCTTCCTCCTTTATTTTCATCTCCTAAAGCAGTACAAATTGATTGAGTATATTTCCAAGCAATTTCTGAATTTAAAATGCCAAGAAGATATAGGTCGTTGAGTGGAATTATAAAAGCTTTATTGTTAAATAATAGAGATTTATTATCAAAAGCAAATCTTGATTCTTTAGCAATTTCAGGATAAACAATCTTAGGTTTTTCAAATTCTGCATAGTAAGCCACATTGTCTTGGATTTCATACCATTGATAACTGCCCGGTTTACGTCCTCTTGATTCCCTGCTACTACTCTTAGGCATTAAATCTAATTTCCATTGCTCTAAATATTTTTTTATAGCCGGATAGTCGTTAATATTAATTCCCCTTCTTGTAAAAATCAACCATTTATTTTGATAATTAATCCGCCATTTACGCACATCATCACCCACAGCTAAAGGTTTAATAATCTCTGCACTTTTCGGGTCTTTAGCAATTAATTCTGCTCGTTTTGCACCATCAATCACAAAAGCTTGATTAAAACCAGTTAATACACCTCGATAAATCTGTCTGTTAACATACTCACCTAAAGTAATACCGGCTGCTGCCATTTTCTGTAAACGGTTAGCAGAGGACGCATCAGTTAATAACCAATTTGCTCCCTTAATCGCATCTTTTGGTAAATTCTGTCCAGTCTTTTTAATAATAGCTAAGACATCAGGATAAGGTTCTTCTAAGGATTTAACTTGAGTAAAAATCGGTAAATTACTAATTTTACTACTCTTTTGAGAGATAAAAATCATTGGGAAAGTGGCTGCGGTTGCAAAAACTGGCAACTCCCCAAAATCGGTAATACTTCTCACCTGACAAGTATCAGCGATATGCTCTCTTAACTTCTCCCCATACTTTGCCCGAAACCACTTATTAGAAGAAATAAAAGCTAACATTCCCCCAGTTTTAAGTAATTGTAAAGCTCTCGCATAAAAGAAACAATATAAATCCGATGTTCCTGTATAAACTTCCGGGAAAACCTGCTTTAAAGTTGGTTTTAAATCCTTAATCAATTCCTGTCTCACATAGGGGGGATTTGCTACCTGAATATCAAAACCTCCCTCCGCTAATACCTCGGCAAACTCCACCACCCAATCAAACCCTTTTGAGATAGCTTCCTTATCACTCGCAATCACAGAAGCACTGCCATGGGTTAATAAAGCAATCTGTTTCTTAACCTCATTAATCTCCTGTTCAAGACTTTGTTTATCACTGCCTAAATGCGCTCTTAAATACTTCGCTTTAGCTTCCCTAAACCGATGGATAAACTCCTCGCGCACCATCCCAGAACCTTGGGGATTAGGAGCAGTTAGACTATCTCCTGTTTCGATTTTAAACTTCAAATTGGGTAGCGGTGGCGGATTGTCTCCCTCATATTCAACCGCTAAGGAAAGCCATAACCTTAAGCGAGCAATATTAACCGCAAAAGGATCGATATCAACTCCATAGATATTGGTTTCAATAATCTCTAACTTGCGCTGATAAACCGTTTTATAATCAATACCTTTAGTGGCAAATAAACACTGACGCAAATCTAATAACTCATGCAACATTCCCAATAAATAAGCTCCACTTCCACAGGCAGGATCACAGACTTTGACCTGTTTTAAGGTTTCTAAAACTGCCTCTGGATTCTTTAAATTAATAGCATTATATTCGTCAATAAAAAGCTCAATCGCTTCTTTGTTTTCAGAAGTTAATTTACTGCTTAAATATCCCTTCAAAGCCTCCCGACACATAAAAGAAACTATCGGTTTAGGTGTGTAATAACTGCCTGATTCATGTCTTCCCGTGACTAATTCCTCAAACACTTTTCCCAACATTTCTGGGTCCACTGCTACCTCCACATCAAGGGGTGTACTCTCAGTTACAGTGAAATTAAAATTACTAAAAAGGCCCTGTAAGATAACATCGATCGCCTGATCGGGTACTATTATATTAGGATTGCGGTCATCCTCATCCTGTTCAAATAATCCCCCATTAAGATAGGGAACTGTGCCGATTATTTGCCGAAGAAAACCACCGTTATTGATACTAATAATATCCGTTTGTTGGGGATTATTTAGTCCCGTAAAAAACAGATGAGTCAAGCGATTATGATAAAAGTTTTTGTCCGAGGTGCTGTTATCATTCTGATAATCCTGCCATAATGTTTCTAGATAGTCTGTTTGTTCGTTAAACTTCAGCCAACCTTTTTTCTGGATAAAAACAATGAACATCAGGCGATTAAATAGCTTCTGAGTAAATAGTCTTTTCTGGTCAGCATTAGGGATAGTTTTAGTAATTAATTGCTCAACTTTTTCAAAGACCGAGCGATACTGTTCAAAAAATTTCTTAGTAACTTTCTCAACATCAAAAGCTTCATCATGACGTTCCTGAATCGCTAAAGGAGACTCGGAACTAATATTATCTAAATCTAGTAAACTTAGGCGTTCTGTGGCGGTTCGTAACTGTTCCCCCGGCCCCACTGTAATTCGCCGCAAGACTTGCCTTTTTTCTTGTTTAACATCATATTTAACATTGATAAAATGCCACCGTTCTTGGTGAAAATCAGAGAAAACAAAGAGAGTGTAGGGATGGTTTTTTAGCAGTTGAGTGACGACAAGACGCTCTAAATTGAGCAGCAGTTGCTTAGAGTTGAGACGAGCATAAATAACCTGAAAATCTTCCCCCCCAGAAGCCAATAAAATTGGGTCTTCTGCTAATGCTTCTACTGCTTTATCCGGCCAATTGCGTCGGGACAGGGTTTGATTTTCTCGCTCGTAATTTAACTCAGACCAGAATAATTTTTTGAGCGCATCCAATCCTCTCAGGGATGAAAGAAGGTCATAAACTGATTGCCGAAGTTCAATATCACTCATAAGTTTTCTCACGACCTCTCATTTAGGTTTACTTTCTCTAGGTAGCTGGTTATAAATCCCCCCTTGATCCCCCCTTAATCCCCCCTTAATAAGGGGGGTGTCTGATTTTAACACCTAACTATTTAGGACTTTTGCCACTTCAGTTAAATTGTATCGGGATCGATGCCTAATTCTCGTAGTTTTTGTGCTAATTTTTCCTTAGCCTGACGTTCCCTTTCTTTCTCTAAAAGAGCCTGTTCTTTCTCTAAAAGAGCCTGTTCTTTGGCTAAAAGAGCCTTTTCTTTTTCTAAAAGAGCCTGTTCTTTTGCCTGTCGTTGCTGTAACTCAGCTTCTTGAGGAGTGGGGACTAATTGACCATCGGCGGTAAAATAACGCAGTTTACGGTCAAATATCCCTAAATATAATCCTAACTGTTCACTCCATAAATAACCTTGGTCATTGGGAGAAATGGCTTGATATTGTCCCTCAATTAGTCTAAATCCTTGCAATTCTAAACTATTGGGATCGAACCAAAAATAATTAGGAGTGCGAAAGGTATTTTGGTAGAGAATTTTCTTGTTATTGCGGTCAATATTGGCCGTAGAATCGGAGAGAATCTCGACAATTACATCCGGATATTTACCCTGTTCTCCCCAAACTACCCAACTTTTGCGGGGACGTTTTTCGGTATCTAAAACCACAAAAAAATCGGGACCCCAGAAATCGCGCTTTTTTAGTTGTTCCTCGTTGTAGTAGATGGTTAGATTTCCCGAAGCGTAGTAATCACTCCTCTCGCGCCATAATAATTCTAGACAACTAAGGAGAATGATGATCTGTTGCAGGTGTAGATCACTTTCCAATGGTGGTTCATCACTCCATAAATCTGTGGGGGGATAGGTGACATCTGGGATAATGTCTAGGGCTGTCATGACTTTTTCCCGATATTTTAGGGTTGATTAATTATAGCTTTTTACCACAATTGCACAGATAAGGCGGGCGGGATTTTAACCAATAACTTAATCCTATACCTTGACCGATCGCCTTTCGCACTTTATCCTAGCGCCATGGGCAAATATCTTAAAACTTCTATACAATAGCGCCAATAAGCCCGATAACAACGATGACTGAAACCTTAATTCAACCTGCCACCCTAGTAGAACTCTTACGTTACCGCGCCACGGCACAACCAGAGGGCCATGCCTACACTTTTCTTATCGATGGTAGAAAAGAAACCCCACCTTTAACCTACAGTGAACTCGATCGCCAAGCAAGAGCAATCGCCGCCTATTTGCAAAAATACCAGGCCCAAGGGGAACGCGCCCTATTACTCTATCCTCAAAGTTTAGAAGTAGTGGCCGCTTTTTGTGGTTGTCTCTACGCGGGAGTGATTGCCATTCCCGTCCCCCCACCGGAATCGGGACGACTTAAGCGCACTTTGCCCCGTTTACGGGCAATTGTCAAGGATGCTAATGCCACCTTTGCTCTAGTTACCGAAAGTATTCTGACTCTTATTGAAGGCGTTAAGGAAGAATTCCCTGAATTCGACCAAATGAAATGGATTACTACCGAAAGTATTGATATTTCCCTCGCGAACCAATGGCAAGATCCCCAGGTGGATAAATCGGCGCTTGCTTATCTGCAATATACCTCCGGTTCGACTAATATCCCCAAAGGAGTGATGTTAAGTCATTTTAACCTGATGCACCATTGCGGTTACTTGCAAAAAGCTTGTGGTTACGAACCGGATAGCGTTACCCTAACTTGGATGCCCTATTTCCACGATTACGGGTTAGTGGAAGGTATCACCGTCCCCCTCTACAACGGTACACCCTGCTATCTCATGTCTCCCTTTGCTTTTATTAAGCGTCCGATGCAGTGGTTAAAAAATATTACTAAGTACAAAGTTACTCATAGTCAGGCCCCCAACTTCGCCTATGATCTTTGTACTCGCAGGATTAAAGCTGCCGATTTAGCGGAATTAGACCTGAGCAGTTGGCAGGCGGCGGGAAATGCCGCCGAACCGATTAATCCGAAGGTCATGGCCAAATTTGTCGATACTTTTGCAGATTACGGCTTTTCTTGGCAAACTTTCGCCCCTGCCTACGGATTAGCTGAATATACCCTCTTGATTTCCAATAAACCCAAGGGAACCACCCCAATTATCACCGCTTTGGATGCAACCGCCTACGAACGCGGTAAAATTGTCCCTGTAGGCTCCGATCGAACCACGGGAGTTAGATCCGTCCCTAGTTGTGGTCGTCGCGTCTGTGATACCCGTATAGCTATCGTTAATCCCGATACTTTCACCCTTTGTGTAGCTGATGAAGTGGGCGAAATTTGGGCCAGTGACCCCAGTATGGCCGCTGGATATTGGCAACGGGAAGACGCAACCAAAGAGACTTTTCAAGCTTATCTTGCTGATACAGGAGAAGGACCGTTTTTACGCACCGGAGATTTAGGTTTTCTTCTCGATGGGGAATTGTATATCACGGGACGGATTAAGGATTTAATTATTGTCCGTGGCAGTAATCATTATCCCCAGGATTTAGAATGGTCAGTACAGCATCTTAATGAGGTTTTTCGTCCCGATTATGGTGCGGCTTTTTCCATTGAAGATAATGGCGAGGAACAGTTAGTTATTGTCCAGGAATTGGAACGTCGCAGCGGCGAATTAGATACGGCCAAATTAATTGCTGATATCCGTCAGGAAATCGCCGAAGAACACGAAATTATGACCCATGCGATTGTCCTGGCTAAATCGGGAACAATTCTCAAAACTGCCAGCGGCAAAATTCAACGTCGCGCTATTAAACAGAATTTTCTCAATGGTAATATGAGTATTATCGATGCTTGGTCAGAAAATCCTCAGTTAGTTAGTAAATTTGATCGCTCTAATTCTGCAACAGAAGCATAGTTTTTTGGGTGGGCAATGCTCACCCGATCGAGGATAACTAATCGTGTTAAGATTAGGTTAGGGATTAAAGTTAGGGAGAAAGCTAGAGTAAACGCCCAAAATTTCACATTTACAAACACTTTATACCATGATGTTGAGAGAGCCGACTATTTTGCTTGTATATATATTGGATGTATGAGTAAACAGGATAAATTATTGATTAAAATTCTTTTAGGTAATTCTGATGCTAACATTCCCTTCGAGCAACTTTGTCAACTACTGAGGAAATTAGGATTTGATCAACGAATAGGAGGAAGTCATCATATTTTTACTAAAGAAGGAGTTGAATAAATTTTAAATCTGCAACCCAAACAAGGAAAAGCCAAAGTCTATCAAGTTAAGCAAATTCGTAGTCTGATTTTAAAATATAAGTTAGGATATCAAGATGAAAATTCGTTATGAACTGATTATTTACTGGAGTAATGAGGATCAACTATTTATCGTTGAAGTTCCAGAACTGGCAGGATGTATGGCTGATGGAGAAACTTATCAAGAAGCTGTGCAAAATGCTGAAATCATTATTCAACAATGGATTGAAACAGCACAGGAATTAGGCCGAGAAATTCCTGAACCTAAAGGACGTTTATTATTTGCTTGAACAAGCACACGAATATGTAATACTAAATCCAGTTATTAAAAACTGATTATCTATTCTCCCCAACCCCCCCCGATGTCGGGGGGTTGCCTTTTGCATGAGTGCCTCTGCTGATATGTAGCTTATACTCAACAGATTTATTATGATTGGTACTCAACAGGAATTATCTAGATTTACAAAATATTTAAATGATCAGGACTCCAGGAATATAATACTAAATCCCCATTTTTTTTGAACAGAAAAAGTAAGGGCGAAGCATTCGGATAGGAAATCTACGGTTTCAGCGATAGGTTATCGCTCGAATGCTTCGCCCCTACGGGACCCTTGACTTGTGGGGAAAGGTAGAAATTAATAGGCAAATAATCCCGATATTAATAAAAACGTCGGCCAGATTAAAAACAGGAAAATTAATCAATCGAAAATCGAGAAAATCCACCACATAACCAAACAAAAAGCGATCAATGCCATTGCCGAAAGCCCCTGCTAAAATAAAACCGTAGGCTAATTGTTCCCAACGATTTAAATGCGGTCCAAAGTAAGCAAAAGCCATTAATCCCAAACTAACTAATAAGGATAGCCATTTTAGCCAACCAACACCGCCCCGAAAAGCACTAAAAGCCGCCCCAGTATTAATCACATAGGTAAAATGAAAAACCCCCGGAATAATCGGGAAAGTATCACCAATTTGCTCAAAACTCTGCACGGTTATATACTTAGTTAATTGGTCTAAAATTAGACCAAGCACCGCCACTATCCAAAACCAGCGATTCTTTTTTAACATTGGCTGTGGCATCAATAAAATAATAATTTACGGAAGAAAAAGGCAATAATTGCCACCACACAAATTACTACTAACTGCCCTAAAAATGGCCAGACTGAATAATTCATAAATAGGGTGGGCAAACTATCGGGAAAGGTGATTTGACCGGCTTGGGGCTGAAAAATCGACAATCCCAGCATATATAATAAACCGCACAGATGAATCACTAACAAACCAGCAAAAGCACTTAAAGCCAGAGTTTCTATCTTGGCCCGCCAGCGAAAAGCCAGCCAACCACACAGCCATGCCCCCGGCATAAAGCCTAAAATATAGCCAAAACTGGCTTCTTTCAGATAACCCATTCCCCCACCCTGGGCAAACACGGGCAACCAAGTTAAACCGAGAAAAATATAGGCCACCTGGGCGAGAAGCCCAGCATTTTTGCCCCCCAGACAGCCCGTTAATAATACTGCGCCAATTTGGTAAGTTATGCCTAGTTTTTGCGAAGATAGACCCGTAGCCGACCAACTAGCTAGACTGACTGGAACAAATGTACTGAAAATTGTCAGCAACAAACCAATCAAGGCCCAGAGTAACTCATTGGGAACCGATGAGGAAGCGCGCCGGGGCGGAGATTCTCGTCCTCGACGTGATTTAGGTTGCCTGTTGGGGTTGATATTCACCGGGGATGGGGGCTTCTCCTCCTATTAAACTAAGATCAGCCAACATCGCCTGATCCTGTTGGGGCGGTTGTCCTAGAGTGGTCAAATAATGTCCAATCAGCATAGCATTAATTCCCGATTTTAGCCCCAGATTTTGCAATTCTCCCATCACCGCCTCTCGTCCCCCGGCATAACGGAGGATTTGTTGGGGTAAAATAAACCGGAAAATAGCGATCGCTTTTAGGGCAGTCAAGGGATCCAGTTTGGGTAAATGACCTAAAGGGGTGCCACTTCTGGGGTTTAATAGGTTAATCGGCACGGATTCCACTTCTAATTCCGCCAGGGAAAAAGCTAAATCGATACGATCGGTCCAACTTTCCCCCATACCGATAATTCCGCCCGTACAAGCCTGAATTCCTGCCGCTTTCAGGTTTTTTACCGTTTCTACCCGATCCTGCCAACTGTGGGTGGAGACGACGTTAGGATAAAAATTCTCGGAAGCCTCCAGATTGTGATTATAACGGGTAACTCCGGCTTCTTTTAAGGCCTGGGCTTGGGGGAGGGTTAACTCTCCCAGGGCGCAACAGGGTTTAATCTTGGCCGTTTCGATGATTTCTTGAACTGTGGCCAGTATTTCCTCGAATTCCTGCGATTTAGGGCTATTGTACTTTAATCCCCGACCTTGACTAACTAAACAGAAGCGTTTGGCCCCCGCTTCGGCTGCCGCTTTCGCATGGCTGACGATTTCCTCGCGACTTTTTAAACCGTAGATAGGCGAATCTTGACCGGGATGGTGGGCGGATTGGGAACAAAAACTGCAATTTTCCGAACAACTTCCCGATTTTATGTTGATAATGCTACATAAATCCACCGTATTGCCACAACAGGCCTGACGAATGAGATCGGCAGCCTCACATAAGCTGAAAATATTTTCCTGACCTTCGATCGCAGTTAAAGCTAGGGCCTCTTGCTTACTGAGTCGATCGCCGGCGATAATCTGATTAGCCCTAGTCTGTAACCAGTTTTTTAAGGCTTCTCCCTCCACGGGGATAGATTGAGTAGCGGTGTGTGTAGAGACTTGTACCACGTCGTTTATGCTCTAACTAAGTTAGGCTCATCTTATCATTATTCAGTTACCGAGGAAAGATTAATAAAAAACTTTAGAAAAAAATACCCTTTTGTGCTAGACTACCCGCAAAAGTTATCTTGTCTCCGATTTTATGAAAGTTATTCCGACGGAAATTCCTGATGTTTTAATTATTGAACCGCAAGTTTACGGAGACGATCGAGGTTTTTTCTTGGAGAGTTTTAATCAGAAAGATTTTCGAGAAAAAACTGGGGTTAATACCACTTTTGTCCAGGATAATCACTCTATGTCCTTAAAAAATGTCCTGCGAGGATTGCACTATCAAATCCCCAATCCCCAGGGTAAACTGGTGCGAGTAGTGAGCGGTAGTGTTTTTGATGTGGCAGTGGATGCGCGTCAAAGTTCCCCCACTTTTGGGCAATGGGTAGGCTGTATTTTAAGTGCGGAAAATAAACGTATTTTCTGGGTTCCTGAAGGTTTTGCCCATGGCTTTCTAGTCCTCTCCGACCGAGCAGAATTTCTCTACAAAACCACTAATTATTATTATCCCCAATACGAAAAAACTATTTTATGGAATGATGCCGATTTAGGGATTGATTGGCCCCTAGAGACTCCGCCGATTCTCTCCCCTAAAGACCAAGCTGGACAACCCTTTAAATCCGTGGAAGTTTTCCCCTAAAGACGATGAAAAAAGTTTTATTAATTGGTGCTAAAGGTCAAGTAGGACAAGAGTTACAAGTAACTTTACCGCAGTTAGGTGAAGTTATTAGTATCAGTCGAGAAGAACTAGATTTAACCAACTCGGAAAAAATCGGCCAGTTAATTAGGGAAATTCACCCCGATTATCTGGTTAATGCCGCCGCTTATACGGCAGTGGATAAAGCCGAAACCGAGCCAGATTTAGCCTATTCTATCAATGCTACAGCCCCAAAAATCATGGCGGAATCTGCCGAAAAAATTAAAGCTAAATTTCTCCATATTTCCACCGATTATGTGTTTGATGGTCGAAAAAATACCCCCTATCTAGAAACCGATCTAACTAATCCTTTAGGGGTTTATGGACAATCAAAGTTAAGGGGAGAAGAGGAGATTAAAACTGTTAATTCTCAGGCAATTATCCTGCGGACTGCTTGGGTTTACGGCAGTTATGGCAAAAGTAATTTTGTTAAAACCATGCTGAGATTAGGCAAGGAAAGAGAGGAGTTAAAAGTAGTTGTTGATCAGGTGGGAAGTCCCACTTGGGCAAAAGATATCGCCGCGGCAATTACTCAGCTTTTAATTAATGCCGATAATCCCGCAGGAATCTATAATTTTACTAATAGCGGTGTCGCCAGTTGGTTTGATTTAACTAAAGCAATTTTTGAGGAGGCAAAAATAAGCGGTATTCCCCTAAAAATTCAGAGAGTAATTCCGATTACTTCTGCTGAATATCCTACCCCGGCGGTGCGTCCGGCCTACTCGGTTCTTTCCGGTCAAAAAATCTCGCAAGAATTGGGTTATATTCCTCCCTATTGGCGGGATTCTCTCAAAGCTATGCTCAACCAACTATTTAATCTTTAAAACTATGAAAGCACTAATTTTATCCGGTGGTAAAGGTACGAGGTTACGTCCCCTAACTTATACCGGGGCAAAACAGTTAGTTCCCGTTGCCAATAAACCGATTTTATGGTATGGAATCGAGTCAATTGTGGCCGCAGGAATTACCGATATTGGCATTATTATCAGTCCCGAAACTGGGGAAGAAATTCGTCAGACCACGGGCAGTGGTGAACAGTTTGGAGCTAAGATAACTTATATTCGTCAAGACCAACCGGCGGGATTAGCTCACGCGGTTAAAACTGCCCAATCTTTCCTAGGAGATTCCCCCTTTATTATGTACTTGGGTGATAACCTAATTGAGGATGATTTATCGCCCTTTTTAGACTCTTTCCACAAACAGTCCCTTGATGCTTTAATTCTCCTGCGAAAAGTGTCTAATCCTAGTGCTTTTGGGGTGGCAAAAGTAGATGAAACCGGCAAGGTTTTATACCTAGTCGAAAAACCCAAAGACCCCCCCTCAAATTTAGCTTTGGTGGGGATTTATTTTTTTGCCCCCACCATTCATCAAGCGATCGCATCTATTCAACCTTCGGGCCGGGGTGAGTTAGAAATTACCGACGCTATCCAAGAATTAATCAATCAAAATAAAGCAGTAGAAGCCAATAAACTACTGGGTTGGTGGTTAGATACGGGTAAAAAAGATGATTTATTAGAAGCCAATCGGATTATCCTTGATACCAGTCTAGAAATCGCTTTGCGGGGAGAAATTGATGCTAATAGTCAGGTGATCGGACGGGTACAAATTGGTCAGGGTAGTAAAATTATTAATAGTACCATTCGCGGCCCTGTCATTATCGGAGAAAATTGTCACATTGAGAATTGTTTTATCGGTCCCTATAGCAGTGTGGCTAATGGAGTAAAATTAATCGATGCCGACATAGAACACAGTGTTATTCTCAAAGATGCCACGATTATTGGCATTCATCAGCGCATAGTTGATAGTGTTATCGGACGACGGGCAAAATTAGAAATCGCTCCCCAACGTCCAAAAGCTTTACGCTTTATGATCGGGGATGATTCCCATGTAGAATTAGTGTAGTTATCAGGGATTAACTACCCCTTTAATTAGGGTTTGCGGCAAAAAGTTTTTCCTAGGTGTAGGCTGTAGGATTTTACCGATTTTCAGGGAAAAAGTACCTGAATTTTCCCCCCAATCACTCCAATCCCTGGCACTTTTTGCTGGGAAACAATTCTAAAAGCCTTATCCAACAAGGTTTTTAGATTTATTCAGCCAACCCTAACTATGTTATAATCAAGAGTCCGACCTATTTTACCGTTCTAGAACTATGACGCAACAGTATCGCATTACCCTACTACCCGGCGATGGCATCGGGCCGGAAATCCTCGCTGTCACCGTAGAGATACTGAAAGTCATCGCTAAAAAATTTGACCTCCAGTTTGACTTCCAAACCGCTTTAATTGGAGGGGCAGCCATTGATGAAACCGGCAATCCCCTCCCCGAAGCAACCCTGAGCGCCTGTAAAAATAGTGATGCTGTTCTCTTGGCCGCTATCGGGGGTTATAAATGGGATAATTTACCCCGGCAGCAAAGGCCAGAAACGGGATTATTAGGCTTAAGATCCGGCTTAGGTCTTTTTGCTAATTTGCGTCCTGCCACCATTTTTCCGCAATTAATCGACGCTTCTAGTCTCAAACGGGAGATTATCGAGGGAGTGGATATCATGGTCGTCCGGGAATTGACCGGGGGTGTCTACTTCGGTCAACCGAAGGGGATTTTTGAGACGGAAACGGGAGAAAAATGCGGTGTAAATACCATGGTTTACTTGGAATCGGAGGTGGACCGCATCGCTAAGGTGGCCTTTGAAATTGCCCAAAAACGCGGCAATAAACTCTGTTCCGTCGATAAAGCTAATGTTCTTGATGTTTCCCAACTCTGGCGCGACCGGATGACGAAAATGGCTGCTAATTATCCCGATGTGGAACTTTCCCATCTCTACGTCGATAACGCAGCCATGCAGTTAGTCCGGGCCCCCAAACAATTTGATACTATTGTCACGGGCAATTTATTCGGTGATATTCTCTCCGATGAAGCGGCCATGTTAACCGGTAGTATCGGAATGTTACCCTCCGCTAGTTTAGGGACTGCCGGGGTGGGAGTTTTTGAACCCGTCCACGGTTCGGCCCCGGATATCGCCGGCCAAGATAAAGCCAATCCGATCGCCCAAATTCTCAGCGCTGCTATGATGTTAAAATATGGGCTAAATCAGCCTTTAGCGGCAGCAGCACTGGAAAAAGCCGTGGAAAAAGTCTTAGACCTCGGTTATCGTACCGGAGATATTTTCTCGGAAGGTATGACCTTAGTGGGATGCCAAGCTATGGGCCAGGCCATCCTGAAAGTTTTAGAATCCTAACAAAAGTGACAAATTCCGAAATCGTCATATACCATTGATTTAATAAATATCTCAATTTAATCGTGGGGAGACGAGTGCTATGGTAGCCCTATCTGAGAAAACAGAACAACAACGTGTCGATATGGAAATCCCAATTTTGTTAGATCCTACTGTCTTAAGGGCAGCCAGACGCATTTATCGCATCTACTGTACCCTCAATAGCCGAGTTAGTAAACGTCCTTTCGGTGTCGCTATTAACCGCGACAATCATCGCGGCCAATTGATTTTTAACAATAAACCGATTCTTCTCCCCGGGGAATGTTTCGTCCCGATTAAGCAAATCGAATCAGAAGCCTATTAATTTTTGTGAAGATTTGCCCCGAATATCTTGCCAAACGTCAGCTAATACCCACTGGCGTAATTTTTTGTCTAATATAAAAGAATGTTCGGGAATAATCTTAACTCTACCCTAATCCAAGACCTCGATCGCCTAGAAAATCGTCTTCGGGAAATTCCCCTCGAACCGGGGGTGTACTTCCTGCGCGACCAAAATGGCGAAATTCTCTACATTGGTAAATCCAAAAAACTCCGGTCTAGAGTCCGTTCCTATTTTCGTCCCAGTCAACCCCTCAGTCCCCGCATTGCTTTAATGGTGCGACAGGTGACGGAAATTGAATTTATCGTCACCGACACAGAAGCAGAATCCTTGGCCCTGGAAGCTAATCTAATTAAACAACATCAGCCCCATTTTAATACTCTCCTCAAGGACGATAAAAAATATCCATACATTTGTATTACTTGGTCGGAAACCTACCCGCGCATTTTTATCACCCGCAAACGTAGGATAAATAACCAAAAAGACCGTTATTATGGTCCCTACGTCGATACCAGGCTGCTGCGCCACACTTTACACCTAATTAAACGCACTTTTCCCCTGCGTCAACGTCCCCAACCTCTGTTTAAAGACCGTCCCTGTTTAAATTATGATATCGGTCGTTGTCCGGGGGTTTGTCAAAAATTAATCAGTCCCCAAGATTATCGAGAAACCTTGCAGAAAGTGGCGATGATTTTTCAGGGAAGGACGGGGGAATTATTAGAGAAATTAGCAGCAAAGATGCTAGAAGCGTCGGAAAACCTAGATTTTGAACAAGCGGCCACGATTAGGGATCAAATTCGCGGATTACAGGCCCTTAATACCGATCAAAAGGTCTCTTTACCTGATGATACCGTATCCCGGGACGCAATCGCTTTAGCTAAGGACGAGCAGCATTGTTGCATACAATTATTCCAAGTGCGTTCTGGTCGTTTGGTGGGACGTTTAGGATTTTTTGCCGATAGTCAGTCAGCAAACGAGGGAGAAATCCTGCAAAAAGTCCTGGAAGAACATTATTTATCGGTGGAAGGGGTGGAAATTCCCAGCGAAATCCTGTTACCCTGCGAATTACCGGAAGGTGAGGTGTTAGCGGGGTGGTTAAGGGAAAAAAAAGGTCGCAAAGTCGAGTTAACTGTTCCCCAACGGCAAAGTAAAGCGGATTTATTAGCTATGGTCGAGAAAAACGCTCTTTATGAGTTAGAAAAGACGAAAAGAAGCGCCGAACGAGATTTACAGTCTTTGCAGGATTTAGCGGTAATTCTCGATTTACCGGCACTACCCCACCGCATCGAGGGTTATGATATTTCTCATATTCAGGGTTCTAATGCAGTCGCGTCGGGAGTGGTGTTTATCGATGGGGTGGCCGCTAATCAACATTATCGTCACTATAAAATCAAAAATCCCGAAGTTAAAATCGGCCATTCCGATGATTTTGCCAGTTTAGCAGAAGTAATTCGCCGGCGTTTCCGTCGTTATGTCGAAAATCCCGATAATATTGCCGAAAGTGATGATTTTCCCGATTTGGTTATGATTGATGGGGGAAAAGGACAATTATCGGCAGTGGTGGCAGTTTTAGGGGAGATGAATTTATTAGAACAGGTAAAAGTTGTTAGTTTAGCTAAACAGAGAGAGGAGATTTTTTTACCAGGGGAATCCTCTCCTTTAGAGACGGATAAGGAACAACCCGGAGTGCAATTATTGCGTCGAGTCAGGGATGAAGCGCATCGCTTTGCTGTTAGCTTTCACCGACAACAAAGGATGCAAAAAAGTCGCCGTTCCCGTTTGGATGAGATACCGGGGTTAGGTTTTAAGCGACAAAAAGATTTATTAGCTCATTTTCATTCTCTGGATTATATTCGCGAAGCTTCCCTAGAACAATTGCAACAGGTGACAGGAATTGGGGAACAATTAGCTAAGGAAATTTATAATTATTTTCATCCTAGGTAGGGATAAGCTGTTGAAGAATATCTAAGGGGGGTTATGATGAGAATATCTTCAATAAAACTCTACGTTCTACAAGCGATCGCACTACAACTAAAAACCTAGACTAACGCGGAGTAACTTCACTCAACGCTTCTTGCAGCACTTCATCACTTACACCATGACGCTTCAAACTAGCAACGAGAGCAGAAATTGTATCTCCCTCTAGACGCTCCAAATCCGCACGCAGCCCTTGTCCAATGTAAGCACGGATCAAAGGTTGATAACCTGAGAAACCAAGTAACGGTGCAACCCGCTTTAAATCTTCAATCACATCTTCGGGAATACGAATCGTGATTGTAGTCATAGGGCGATTTTTCTCCAGTCGTTTTTTTAATGCCTCAACTTTCATAATACTCACGTTCCTTGCGTGTGGCTTTGCGAGCCGAAATGATCCGAATGATGTCGTTTTCATGCTCAATATAGACGACGTACAGGAGATTCCACCGTCTATCTAACCCAATGATCGCATCTCGTGCCTCATCATTGCGACTTGCATCAACAACAACCAGCAGTGGATCGAAGAAGACTTCTGCTGCTTGCTGAAACGTAATACCGTCATGGTTGATCGGGTTAATCCTAGATTTCTCGTCATTCCAAACAAAAGTAATGCCACTGAGGACAAAATAGACATCCATACTTGTAGTATAGGCAGGATGTATTTACATTGTCAATACTTTATTAACACACCCTACGAGAGCAGCAATTATTATAGGTTGGGTTGACGCAAGGAAAAACACCCTACGAGGCTCTAGGCTTATTGACAGATAAAAATCAATTCAGGGTGATTTTATGCTAATCTGCAACTTACCGACTTATAATAAAAATGTTCTTGCCAAAGAAGTTGTAGCTAACTGCTTAACTGAATCTGCTAGGATGCTATTACAGAATAGAAGACTACATCTATTAATTGCTGAGGCAGAACTAAGTTTAACCGCTCCTTTTTTAACTACTTATATCGCTTTCAGGCAAAAAATTAGGCGTTTTGGTTTACCATAGTCAAAGTGTGCTTTCTAGGCTAATGACTTTGACTAAAAACCCCGTGAGCAGAAACCGTCGTTTTTCCCCGCGCAATCTCTTTGAGACTTGCATGGCCCTGTTGGTATTATGTAATTATATTCTGGTTATTTTCGATTTAACCTATATTCCCCTGCGAGATTTTTGGTTACAGGGACGCTTGCAAATAACTTTATTAAGATTTAATGAACCAATAAAATTCGGGCCGATTTCCTTTCAAGAATTACAAATACCTCCCGATAAACCCCTAGAAATTCCCTTTGTTAAAGGAATCGCTAAGTATGATGTGGTGAAAGGGATTAAACCCTATCGCAGTACCAGTGAATATTTAGATACGGTTAATAAACTTAATCAAATAATTAATCAAAAACTCTTTAACCCAGAGTTTAATCTGGGAGAATATCGCCAAGAGATTGAGAAAATTTTAGAAAATTTGCGCCAGAAGAGTGTCAATATGGTCGATAATAATCCCTTTGCCTCGGCGGAGAAAACTGGGACTTTAGAGAAGATTAAAAATAAAATGCGCTTGCGGGTTTTTAAAACAGAAAATGTTTCCGCAAAAGCAGCCTTTCAGAAGTTTTGGACTTGGGATTATCTCAGTCAAAATGGCTGGGAAAAAGAGTTGAAATTTTTTAATCAAGAAATTCAACCTTTAATAGAAACTAATTATTTTCGTCCCCTAGGAGAAGATGGGAGACCGATAGATAACTTTGAGGCGATCAATTTTTTATTTGGTACCATCTTTTTCTGGGAATTTATGCTGAGAACTTGGTGGATTGCTCGCACTCATAAAGGCCTGCGTTGGCGCGAGGCTATGTTATGGCGATGGTACGATATTTTTCTGTTTATTCCTATCTGGAGATGGTTGCGATTTATTCCTACCGTTATTCGCCTAGATCAAGTTAAAATTATTAACTTAAGGTTGATTAAAGAACAGGCAGTTAAAGGTTTAGTTGCGCTAATTTCTAAAGATATTACTGAGATAATTGTCCTGAGAATTATTAATAAAATTCAGGAATATATTCGACGGGGACAAGTGGAGAAATTTCTCGATCGATCCCTCAATGGCGGCTATAATAATCTCAATGATACTAATGAAGTTATTGAAATTTTTCAGTTAGTAGTTAATAGCACCGTTAACAAGGTTTTACCGCAAGTTAAACCAGAAGCAGAAGCTTTAATTAAATACAATATCGAGAAAATTCTCAGTCAAACTCCCGCTTATCAAAGCTTATTGCGATTACCCGGGATGAAAGGATTAAAAACTGACTTGAGCAATCGTCTATCTAGTCAATTGTATCAATCCTTTGTTAATATAGCGGAAAAGATTACCCAGGAAGACGAAGTTTTTGAGCGTTTAGTTCAGCAATTAGTCCAGCGTTTCGGGCAATCTCTCGCTGGGGAATTACAATCCCGTCACAGTCTAGAAAGAATCGAGATGTTATTAATTATCTTCCTAGAAGAAGTGAAATTAAACTATGTAGAAGAATTCTCGGATGAAGACTTAGAAACTATCCTCGAACAAACTCGCTTACTCCACTCTAAAAGTGCAGAAATTCCCCCAGTAGAAACTATGAATCCTCGTCGTCTTCCCTAAAAATTAATGATCATTGATTAGGTAATCTTGCTTGACATTTTGATCACTTTTGTACTAGAATTTCTGCTGAAACACCCATGACTCAATTAACCTAATTATCTACTCCCATGTCAAGAAAAATTATGCTCGGGTTACTTTGGTTAGGCTTCGGATTATACGCTTTTTTACTAGCACCACCCGATCAACCAGATACAATAAATTTAATTATCGATCTTTGCACTGGAAAATGGCAAGATATCAACCCGTTAATTATCGCTCTTTTTAACCTGATGGGAGTTTGGCCACTTATCTACACTAGCCTTTTAATTATCGATGGTCGTGACCAAAAAATCATCGCTTGGCCCTTTACTTTTGCCTCCTTTGCCGTGGGTGCTTTCGCTATTTTACCCTATCTAACTCTCCGTCAACCCAACAGCAATTTTACCGGTAAAAAAAATCTGGTCATTAAACTTTTAGACTCACCTTGGTTGGGAGTAATTGCCCTAATTACTGCGGCAATTTTAATCGCTTACGGATTAATTAACGGCAATTGGTCTGATTTTTGGCATCAGTGGCAAACTAGCCGTTTTATTCATGTTATGAGTTTAGATTTCTGTCTTTTAACCCTATTATGTCCAATTTTGCTGCAAGATGATCTAACCCGACGGGGGTTAAAAAATCCTTTCCTGTTGCCGGTAATTTCCCTTTTGCCTCTAATCGGTCCGGCAATTTATTTAATTATTCGTCCTCGCTTAGGGGAGAATTAAGGGTAAATTGTCTTGAGCAAACTTAACTATTTCTTGACAAGAGAAGTTCATATTTAACAGAAATTATGCTGAGGTTCCCCTAAAATATGGGGAAAGAGATTAATGTCCAGATTAGAAGGAGTGTTTAACCTTGTTAGAGAGTCAAAAACCCCCTCGGATTTACTGCTTTCAAGCTGATTATCTTGCCTCCCAACAATTTAACCCCCAAGAGATTCCCGCTTGGTTATCCTTAGAAGTAAACTGGCAGGGTTATAGAATTCACACCCTACCCTGGGTAGCAGACGTAGCTAGGGTATTAGGATTATTAGCGATCGAAGATACTCCTCAAGGGTGGCAAGATTATTTAGAAAGCTTGGGATTAGCCAAAATTAGGTTAATGGACAGCGAGGAGTTTTTTGAGGATAAATCTTTATCGGGATGTTAAAAATGCCCTATAATTGGCAATTTAGTGATGATTCTACCAGTGAATTTATGCCCTATAAACTACTCTTCGTCTGTTTAGGCAATATCTGTCGTTCTCCCGCTGCCGAGAATATCATGAATTATCTGATTGAACAAGAAGGATTAGGCAATAAAATCCTCTGTGATTCTGCGGGGACTGCCGGTTATCATATCGGTTCTCCTCCTGATTCTCGCATGAATACGGCGGCCAAAAAACGAGGTATTCCTCTGCAAGGGACAGCCAGACAATTTACCCGCGAGGATTTCGATAATTTTGATCTAATCCTAGCCATGGATAAATCAAATTATCAAGATATTTTATCCCTAGATTGGACAGGAAAATATCAAGAAAAGGTCAAGTTAATGTGTGACTATTCCCGTTATCACCCAGAAAAAGAAGTTCCCGATCCCTACTACGGTGGTCGTGAAGGTTTTGACCGCGTAATCGAGCTACTTTTAGACTCCTGTGGCAGTCTTTTGGAGGAAGTAAAAAACAAAATTTAAGTTTTTTCTTTCAGCTAATCGATTAATCTATGTTCGAGGGAAAAACGAACCAATTCGGCCCGATTGTTAGTAATTGTTTTTCTGAGTAAACTACTAACATATTTCTCGATCGTGCGAGAACTAAGATGCAGTTTTTGCCCAATTTCACTATTAGAAAGTCCCCGGGCTAAATGTTCTAACACTTCCCGCTCGCGATTAGTTAACTTAAAATCGTCCTGTAAAGAAGAAGTTAAAACATCCCTAGTTTTGGGGCTTTCTTCCGGTTTTAATTTCTGATATTGACGTTCACTTTGCACCATTTGCGCTCGCTCTAAAAGATTGCGAATAACCGCTTTTAATTCCTCCATCTCAAAAGGTTTAGGAAGATAGATATCACAACCCACTTGATAACCGCGAATTCTTTCCTCTGTTGACCCTCTTTCGGTTAAAAAAATTACTGGTAATAACCTAAATTCTGGCTGTTGCCGCACCTTAGTCACCAAAGAATAACCGTCTAAACGCGGCATTTTGATATCCGATACCAAAAGATGGGGATGATAGGTATCCAATAAATTCAAAGCTTCCAAACCATTGCTCGCCGCCACCACACTATAACCTGCTAATTCTAAATAGTCTTTGACCGCTAGGCGGATACCGGGGTCATCATCGGCAATTAGAATCAAAAGAGGCATAGAAATTAACAGGACAAGGTTTTTTCAGTATTGATAGCCTAGCACCCTCCGCTCGTCACAATTGTCCATCAAGCTACAGAGGCGGTTGCAACTGATATTATACTAGCAGTAACCAGCTTTTTCAGTGATCAGATGTGAGTTTTTAGCTTTTTTCTCCCCATCTCCCCACTCCCCCAACCCCTTGTTTACTTTTTACTTAAGATGACAGATTATTTAGTTTCCCTGACAATTTGGGCGGGTATTTACGCAATTTTTGCCCTCGGTTTAAATCTACAATGGGGATTTACTGGCTTAATTAACTTTGGTCACGTTGCTTTTGCCACTTTAGGGGCTTATGCAACGGTTTTATTAACTTTACAGGGTGTACCGATGATTTTTGCCGCCATTGTCGGGGCGATCCTAGGGGCATTGTTGGGATTGGCTATCGGTTTTTCCACCCTGAGATTAAGAGCCGATTATCTAGCGATTGTCACCATCGGGGTGTCTGAGTTAATTCGTTTGCTGGTGCTTAACGAGGATTGGTTAACGAAAGGCAGTTTCGGACTACAACGTTATCCCCTACCTTTGGATATAAATCCCAGTTTTTCCTTTAAATTATTAATTATTGCCCTGTTTACCCTGCTTGCTATCTTTGCTCTCTGGCAATTGGGGCGCAATCTGCAACGACAATGGCGCGAAGCTGGGCAAATTAGCGGTAAAAGCTATCAACCGACGCAAAAGAGAGCTTTAATCTTTTGGGGGTTGTTAGGGGCGATAATACTGCTTTTTCTGTATATAAACGGTGTAATTGCCTTGAATGACTATAATTACAAAGCGGGGCTGATGGTGGTAGTTTTAGTCCTCCTCGCTCTCGTTTATACTGGTTTAGAATTACTTTTGCGATCGCCTTGGGGTCGCATCCTCAAAGCGATTCGGGAAGATGAAGAAATTCCCCGGGCTTTGGGAAAAAATGTCTTTTGGTATAAGTTACAATCTTTGATGTTAGGCGGTGCGATCGCTGGTTTGGCCGGGGCTTTTTTAGCCTGGCAATTAACCACTATTTACCCGACTAATTTTGAACCGTTATTGACTTTTAACGCTTGGATTATTATCATTCTCGGTGGCTCTGGTAGCAATGCCGGCACCTTACTAGGATCAATAATTTTCTGGGCTTACGATTCCCTGACTCGCTTTATTCTACCCCAATTAGATATTTTTAATGATAGCCAATTAGGGGCTTTACGGATTATGATTATCGGTCTGCTGCTCATGGTTTTAATGATCTGGCGCCCCCAGGGTATCCTCGGCAAAAAAGAGGAGTTAACTTTGGGAAAATAATTTCAGTTATCAGTTATCAGTTATCAGTTCACTGTTTACTGAAAACACTTCATAATTCATAATTCATAATTCATAATTCATATATGTTACTTTCTGCCAAAGGATTATCGAAAAGTTTTGGGGGCATTCGCGCCGTCAATAATGCTTATTTGGAGGTGCCGCAGGGCAGCATCACCGGGTTAATCGGACCAAATGGAGCCGGCAAAACTACACTTTTTAACCTTTTATCTAATTTTATTCGCCCGGATAAAGGAGAAGTTTTTCTTGATGGTCAGCCCATTCATCAGCTGCCTCCCTATCAAATTGCCCTGAAAGGATGTGTGAGAACTTTTCAAGTCGCCAGGGTATTATCCCGATTAACGGTGTTAGAAAATATGCTCTTAGCTAGTCCTGGACAAACGGGAGAAAATTTTCTGAAAGTCTGGTTTCAGGGGGCAAAAATTCGCCAACAGGAACAGGAAAATCGTGACAAAGCTTTGGACATATTAGATTCGATCGGTCTGGTAGAGAAAGCGCAGGATTATGCGGGAGCTTTATCGGGAGGACAGCGGAAATTATTAGAGATTGGCCGAGCGCTAATGACCGAGCCAAAATTAATTTTATTAGATGAACCAGCCGCCGGAGTTAATCCCACTTTAATCGGTCAAATCAGCGACCATATTATTGAATGGAATCGTCAGGGAATTACCTTTTTAATTATCGAGCATAATATGGATGTGATTATGTCCCTTTGTCACTACGTTTGGGTATTAGCAGAAGGGACAAATTTAGCCGATGGCATTCCCAGCGAAATCCAAAAAAACGAGCGGGTTTTAAAGGCTTATTTAGGAGACTAAAGCTAATTTTTGCACCTGTTCAACAAAGTTAGCCAGAATTTTTAAGCCATTAGTCGAGGATTTTTCCGGGTGAAACTGCACCGCTACCAAACGATCACGAGCGATCGCTGCTGTCACCGTTTGACTGCCGTGGGTGACGGTAGCGGCAGTCAGATGACTATCAAGGGGATCGACATAATAGGAATGGACAAAATAGACGTGAGGATGGGGGGGTAATCCCTGCCAAAGAGCATGATCCGGCTGGGTGAAGTCTAATTGATTCCAACCCATGTGGGGAATGGTAATGCCCGGTTCCGAGCGAAAACGGCGCACTGTCCCCGGAATAATCCCTAAACCCGCCTCTTGTCCTTCCTCCGATGAGTCAAAGAGAATTTGTAAACCGAGACAGATACCGAGAAAGGGTTTACCATTAGCGATCGCCGCTTTGATCGGTTTTTCGAGATGACGAGCGCGAATTTGCCGGACAGCAGGATCAAAAGAACCGACTCCGGGTAACACAATAGCGTCAGCTTTTTCCAGATCTAGGGGAGAATCGGTAATTTTCGGCACTGCACCCACGGTTTCCAGTCCTTTACAGGCAGAGTGCAGATTTCCCATGTCGTAATCGATGACAGCGATTAAGGTCATTGCTATATACTGATCAGGCGATGACCTTATTTTAGAGCAATCACACTACTAAATTAGCCCTTGACTCAAAAGTTGTTAAATGGGATTTGAACCCGCAACCAGCTACTTACAAATCAGCCCTGCATAACTGATAAAACCCTTTTCCCACAACAAACACAGGGCCATCTCAATCCTTGACAATCGCTTTCGCCAGAATTACAGCCAGCCGAGAGATTGTCTTCCCTAGTCGATGAACCTCTGGTTAAACTTTATCTTGATGAGAAAAGCTGTAACACAACTAAAGTTTTTAAATTGAATAATCGATAACTTTCTCACTTTTATTGTCAAAATCAGTGAGTAAGGTCGCTTTTCTCGGTTTTAAATGTACCGTTTGTTCTGGTTGTAACTGTAATTGCTTGTATTCCTCACGATTGAGGTAAGCCACCACCATTTCCCCATCGGCTAACATTAATTCTACTTGTATTTCCCAGCCTAAATGAATAACTCTTTTTACCACTGCCCAACTATTCAACCCATCTTGATTGGGCATAATTTCCAGGTCGTGGGGACGGATAAAAACGGTGGAATTATGCCCCTGATGATGCCCATTTCCTAATCCTGCTAGATTAGGTAAGATATTCACTTCCCCAATAAACTGCATCACAAAAGGTGTGGCCGGATGATCATAAATTTCGGCAGGAGAACCCACCTGTTCAATTTTACCATGATTCATCACGACAATCGTATCGGCCACTTCCATTGCTTCCTCTTGATCGTGGGTAACAAAAACACTGGTAACGTGAACTTCTTCGTGTAAATTTCTCAGCCATACCCTTAATTCTTTTCTGACTTTTGCATCTAAAGCTCCAAAAGGTTCATCTAATAATAATACATTCGGTTGAATGGCTAAAGCGCGGGCTAAAGCTACTCGCTGCCGTTGTCCTCCCGATAATTGGGCGGGGTAGCGATCGCCTAATCCTTGTAATTGAATTAATTCTAACAGTTCCTCAACTCTTTTCTTAATTACTGGCGATTTTTGCTGGCGAATTTCTAGACCAAAAGCAATATTTTGACGAACAGTTAAATGTTTAAATAGGGCATAATGTTGGAAAACAAAGCCGATATTTCTCCGTCTAGGATCCAGATGGGTGGTATCTTGCCCGTTAATGATAATTGCGCCACTATCGGGAGTTTCTAATCCCGCAATTGAACGTAATAAGGTGGATTTTCCCGATCCCGATGGTCCGAGGAGGGCGACTAATTTGCCTTCAGGAATGGTTAAACTGATATTATCTAAGGCTTGAAAATTGCCGAAACGTTTAGAAACTTGCTGGATAGTAATACTCATTTAGGTTAATTGTAGTTAAGTAGTGTGAATTTTGTGGGCGGTTTTACGTTCGAGAATTTCTTTGATAATTAAAGTAACTCCCGCTAGTAAGGCGAGAATAGCCGCCGCACTAAAAGCGGCAGGAGTTAGATAATTTTTATAAGCCTGTTCTACGAAAATTGGCAGGGTGGCAGTTCTCCCTAAAATACTGCCAGAAACCACAGAAACCGCCCCAAATTCTCCCATCGCCCGGGCATTAGTTAACAGCACTCCGTACATCAATCCCCAACGAATATTGGGTAAAGTTATGCGCCAGAAAATCTGCCAATCATTTGCGCCTAAAGTGCGCCCCGCTTCCTCTTGTTCTAAGCCAATTTCTTCTAAGACTGGGATAACTTCTCTAGCCACAAAAGGCATAGTAACAAATATAGTTGCTAATACCATTCCGGGTAAAGCAAAAAGTATTTTTATACTGAAAAGTTCTAGAAAAGAACCTAACCAACCATTGCGCCCATAGAGCAGTACAATCATTAAACCCGCTACCACGGGAGAAACGGCAAAAGGTAAGTCAATTAAACTAATTAATAAAGTTTTGCCACGAAATTGATTGCGAGCAATTACCCAGGCTGCACAAAGTCCAAAAATTG
Source organism: Microcystis sp. M061S2 (assembly GCF_020245605.1). NCBI lineage: Bacteria > Bacillati > Cyanobacteriota > Cyanophyceae > Chroococcales > Microcystaceae > Microcystis > Microcystis sp. M061S2. The sequence continues at coordinate 36,305 of NZ_JADBUP010000023.1, forward strand.
TGTTTAAAGGTACAGTAATTAGGGCAATAGTTACTGTTAATTTTACCGCTTCGATAAAGTCAGAAGTTCCCGCCGCTTCTAAAAAAGCTTGGAATCCATTGCGAAAAGCATAGTAAAATACTGCCGCCGCCGGAATAAATAATAATAGTGCCAGATAAACAAGGGCGATGATAATTAGTAGGGGTTTGTAATCCCACTCTTTCGGTTTAGTTGATTTTTTTAGACTCAGCATTTTTGATCTGTCTCCAGTTATACCCTAATATTTTTTACTCTTTACTTAACTCTGTATTTTTGCCCCCATTGCTGCAGGAAATTAATTACTACTAACATGAATAAAGAAACCAGTAATAAAACCATGCCGATTACTGTCGCCCCTGTGTAATCATATTCCTCTAGTCTTTGAAAGATTAAAACTGGGGCAATTAAATCCTTAAAGGGAATATTAGAGGAGATAATAACTACGGAACCATATTCACCGATCGCTCTGGCAAAACCGAGGGCAACTCCTGTTAAAATAGCGGGTAGTATTGTGGGAAAAATAACTCGCCAGAAGATTTGCCAAGAGGAAGCACCGAGGGATAAAGCCGCTTCTTCTACCTCTTTTTCCATTTCCTGTAAAACCGGCTGTAAGGTGCGGACAATGAAGGGTAAAGCGATAAATAACATCGCCACAAAAACCCCTAAAATGGTAAAGGATATCTTAATGCCAAAGGGGGCAAAAAATTGACCGAGCCAACCGTTATCACTGTAAACTGTGGCTAGGACTAAACCGGCAACAGAAGTGGGTAAAGCAAAGGGCAAATCCACACAAGCATCGACAATTTTTTTACCCGGGAATCGATAACGCACTAACACCCAAGCGATAATAGTGCCGAAAACTCCGTCAATTAATCCAGCAATTAAGGAAGTCAAAAAAGTGACTTGGTAAGCGGATAAAGAAATCGGTAAAGTGGCAACACGCCAAAATTCAGCAAAACCAAGGGTTAGGGATTTAGCAAATAGTGCCGCTGCTGGTAAAACCAACAAAACCACTAAATAACTAATGGTAATTATCCAAGGAATAGAAACTTTTTTCTGGGGTTGACTGGGCGATAAAGATAATTGTGGGTTAGCCATTGTTAATTATTTTTAGAGATTACCAATTGTCCGCTTCTTCAAGAACTTGTGCTGAATCATACCAAACTTCTACATCTAAATCTGCCAGATAGGAAAGGGCATTTTCTATCCCTTGGGAGTTGCCTTGTAGTTGTAGATCAAACCAGCCATCTTGATTATTATTGGCAGCTAACAAAGCGGAAAATATATTCACTTTTAGACCTGGAAAAGACCCTAAACGTGCTATGATTGGCTCGTTAATATACTGTTTAGGAACCCGAATTTTTATCCGTCGGGAAGTGGGGCGATCAAGTCCAGATTGATCGAGATGTAAGTCACTTTGGGGATGATTAATAGTTTGCCATTGAGGTTGATTATCCATGGTTTTTCTCCTTAGGATTTACCAGCTTTAGTCAGAATTTTATCGAACAAGCCTCCATCATCAAAAAATTGCTCTTGTACCTGATCCCAACCGCCTAAATCCTGCACGGTAAAGAGATTTTTTATCTGAGGAAATTTACTCTCAAACTCTTTAGCTACCGTCGGCTCAACGGGACGAAAACCAACTTTAGCAAATTCTCTTTGTGCCTCTGGGGTAAATAAAAACTGCACAAAAGCTTCGGCCACTTTTCTCGTACCTTTTTTATCCACATTGGCATCAACAACCGCCACGGGATTATCAATAGAAATATTATAATCAGTGGGAACAGTATAGGCTAAATTCTCACCTTTTTGGTTAGCGAGAATCATCTCGTTTTCGTAATTAATTAGCACATTTCCCTGGCCTTGTTTAAAAAATACATCACTAGATTCACGAGCATCTCTAGGTAAAACTGGCGCATTTTTAAACACTTTTTCGACAAAAGTTTGCGCCGCTTGTTCACTGCCCTCCGCTTGCGTCACCGAACCCCAAAGAGCGAGAAAATTCCAGCGCGCTCCGCCAGAAGTCTTGGGATTAGCGGTAATAACTTTAATATTATCCTTGGCTAAATCTGACCATTTATTAATTTTAATATTGGCATCACGAGGAACAAAAGCCACTACAGATTTATGAACAATAGAGTCATTGGGAGCTTCTTTTTCCCAACCGGGTTGAATTAATCCCGCTTGCTCAATTTTCTTGGTATCCAAAGCTAAAGCCAACGCTACCACATCCGCTTCTAAACCATCGATAACGGCACGAGTTTGGGAACCGGAACCACCATAACTCTGTTCAAAAGTTACCTTTTGCCCCGTTTTTTGTTGCCATTCCTCGACAAATTTGGGAATGATTTTTTCGTAGGCACTTTGGGTGACAGCATAGGAAACAAGCGTCACAGTCACGGGTTTTTGGCTGTCATTGCCGCTATTGGTGGGGGATGGGGTGCAAGATGCCAGCATTCCTCCCGTCAGGACAGTTGCCATGAGTAGGGATAAACAAGACTGGGATGACTGCATCGGCGGCGCTCCTAAGCTTTACTCTGAGGTTGTATCTGTTTTCAGGTGTAGTTTAATCCTACAGCACAGGAAACAAAATTTCAATACATTTATAAAACAAATTGGAAATAAGGTGATAACAAGGGAAACTGTGAGAAGATGGAATCAGTGCTACATCTAGGTTTGAGACTATGGGCAAGAGCGTCAAAGCCAAAAAAACAACCCTCCTACAACAACTGATTAACCAGAGTTTTCTCTTTCGCGGACTAGAGGAAGCTTGGTTAAGTCAGTATCTCGATGCCGAGAACCTCAAGCTAGAGACGCTATTTTCCAATCGTCCCGTCTATACGGCTTTTCTCCCCGATGAATTTCTAGATGTTTTGTATGTGATTTTGAATGAGGGTGTAATCGTCGTCCGCAGCACCCCCCTCGACCGGATTATTGCCATTACCTACCCCGGCGGCTGTTTTGGCATGAGGAGTTTACCCTTTAGTTATGGTTTAGCCAGTCGCGCCTTTCCCTGTTTGGTGGAATCCTATAAAACTACCCACGTCCTGAAAATTCCCTTATCGGCGCTAGAAAAGATTTACAACGATAACGAAAGTTTTCGTCAACGGTACTGTTTGTTATTTGAATTACAGCAAAAATTCGAGTATCATTTGCTTAATTGCAGTAGCTATCCACCCCAAGCTGTAGCCACTTTACTCAGAGCTTTAATCTATCAAGAAAGAGAATTAGGCAGTCAACCGAGTGCCGAAAATATCTATACTTTTGATCTATCCGTCGATATGATTGCTCGCGCTTGTCAACTCAATCAACGCACCGTCGAACAGGTATTAAAAGGATTGCAAAACGTGGGATTAATTGCCTCAGAATCGACGGGGGATTTAATTCGGGTACTGGATGCCGAGGGTTTAAAAGAAGTGTACAGTGCCACCAGGGATAAAGTTAATTGGTGGCCCCTCAGATAAGTAGGTTTGGCCTTATTTATTATTGCCATTGACAGCGCTTTAAGGCATCTTCGGCAGCCGCTTTGGTGGCATCCTGTTTCCGTTTACCTTTACCTGTACCGTAGAGAAGATGATTAACCCGCACTTCGGCAGTAAATTCCCTAGCGTGGGGGGGGCCTGTCACATCGATGATCGCATATTCTGGATTAGAGGCGAAATTGGCCAGCGCCCACTGTTGAAAGAGATTTTTGGCATCGATAAAAGATGGCGATTCCGATTGTTGAGAGACTAAATGAGAGGCTACAGGGATAAAAAGCCGGTGCAGATAGTTTTTAACCGCATTTAACCCCGAATCTAGATAATAAGCCCCAATTATCGCTTCAAAAGTGTCCGCTAATAGGGTAGGATTCGATCGCCCCCGATCTTTAATTGCCCCCTTACCCAAACGCATTAACTCCCCCAGGCCGATTTCAAGGCCCAATTGCGCTAATTGTTCTTCTTTGACCAAATTTGACCGCAAACGGGTTAATTCTGCCTCGTTCATGGCGGGATATTTCTGATACAAAAGTTCGCCCACCAAAAAAGCCAAAATCGCATCGCCCAAAAATTCTAGGCGCTCGTTATTTTCCGTCAATTCCGACTGTTCATTGACATAGGAACGATGGGTTAAAGCTTGGGTGAGAAGGAGAGCATTTTGAAAAGGAGGCAAACAAGACATTACAGAAATGATCAAGTCAAGAGCATTTCTTATCTTAATCCGACCCCACCCCGAATAGATGAGACGAACGATCCTTTTTTTACTGTTTTTTCCGGCTAGTTTAGGCATAATCTCCCAAATCTTCTCACCGGAAAACCTATCCGCTGCTATTCTTGCCCTAGGTACCCTGGTGATGTGCATGGAACAGGCACGCATGGCAGCGGTGGACTTGGGAGAAATTGCCCAATTTCAGCAAAAAACCAGCGATCCTCGCCTCGATCGCTTTTTTATGGTCACAATTAGTACAATTGTTTTAGAATTAGCGGGCTTTTATGTGGCTGCCCTCTGGATAGGATGGGGGTCCTTAATAGTTCTGGTCAGTCAAATTTGGTTTCATTGTTTAGCCAAGATTCAACTGCAGCCAAGCACGGAAAAAATTATTGACCATGGCATAGGGCCACGTTTACCCATCTTACTGGCTGACGGAATCGGCATAATCTTCGTGGCTTTCTGGTTAGCCAAAATTGCCCCCCTAATTATGGCCATGACTTTAACGGCAATGTTATTAATCTACGGCTCTATTAAGTATAGACCTCTTGTCAAAATCAAAAATCTTCCCTTGGTTGAGGAGTAAGTAGCCAGTATTCGGTCGTCAGGAGAATCAAAAATGAGCTTTAATCAATTAAATTCTCTATTTAGAGATTTTATGCCTATTTTTCTCATTTTTGAACTCTCAAAAATTAATTATCGTTGAGCTTGCCGCTAGAGGATTTGAGCGCATTTTTCTCTCAGACATCAGCCCTCCTTTGCTAAAATGATAATCATTATTATTTTAACTAGCAATGGTCAATCAAATTAAGTCCCCCCGAGCAGAAAGCCCCGTTATCGAAGAACATTCCCAAAAAATCGTAAAAATACGCCATACTTGCGCCCATATCTTAGCGATGGCTGTACAAACTCTCTTTCCTGAAACCAAAGTCGCTATTGGTCCCTGGACAGAAACGGGATTCTACTACGATTTCGATCGCCAAACACCCTTTACCCCCGAAGATTTGGAGAAAATAGCGGCAGAAATGGGGCGAATTATCGGGAAAAACCTGCCAATTATCCGAGAAGTGCTGGAAAGAAGCGAAATTACGGCAGAAATTGAACGCCTTAATCAACCCTACAAAAAGTTAATTTTAGAGAGAATTCCCCCAGAAGAAACCATTACCCGTTATTTTATCGGTAGTCCGGACGCAGGACGGAGCGATCGAGAACCCTCGTTAATTGATGGCGCTGTTTCTCCCCCGGAAGAATTTTGGTGGGATCTGTGCGCGGGACCCCATCTCAACTCGACGGGGGAAATTAACCCAGATGCTTTCGCATTGGAGAGTGTAGCGGGTGCTTATTGGCAAGGAGATGAAAAACAGCCGCAATTACAGCGAATTTACGGCACAGCTTGGCAAACCCCCGCAGAATTACAAAATTATCTCCAACAAAAAGAAGAAGCGCAGCGACGAGATCATCGCAAATTGGGACAACAATTAAAATTATTTAGCATCCAAGAAGATGCCGGTGGCGGTTTAGTTTTTTGGCATCCCCGGGGTGCAACAATGCGTTATTTAATCGAAGATTATTGGCGCCAAGCTCATTTAGAAGCGGGTTATCAATTTCTTTATACTCCCCATCTAGCTAATTTAGATCTGTGGAAAACTTCTGGACATTGGGACTTTTATCGCGACAATATGTTTGAGGCGATCGAGTTAGAACAGCAAAGCTATCAAATTAAGCCGATGAATTGTCCTTTTCATGTTTTAACCTATCAAAATGACCTGCATTCCTATCGAGAATTTCCCCTCAGATGGGCAGAATTAGGCACAGTTTATCGTTACGAGCGCTCGGGGGTTTTACACGGATTAATGCGGGTGCGAGGTTTTACCCAAGATGATGCTCATATTTTCTGTTTACCCGAACAAATTGCCGCAGAGATTCTAGGAGTTTTGAACTTAACCGAGAAAATTCTCTCCGATTTTGGCTTTACTAATTATCAGATAAATTTATCGACTCGTCCCAGTAAATCCGTGGGTAGTGATAGTGTTTGGGAATTGGCAACCGCAGCTTTAATTGAGGCCTTAAATGCTAAAAAGTGGGATTATATTGAGGATCAGGGAGGTGGGGCTTTTTATGGTCCGAAAATTGATATAAAAATTCAAGATGCGATCGGTAGAATGTGGCAATGTTCCACGATTCAGGTCGATTTTAACTTGCCAGAACGCTTTGATATGCAATATGTCGCTAGGGATGGTACTCGGGAAAGACCGATTATGATTCATCGAGCTATTTTTGGCTCTTTGGAAAGATTTTTTGGCATTTTAATCGAGAATTATGCAGGAGATTTTCCTCTCTGGTTAGCACCTATTCAAGTCCGTTTATTACCCGTTAGTGATGAACAGCATCATTATGCTTTAGAGGTAGCAATGCAGTTAAAACAAGCTGGTTATCGAGTGGAAATCGATAAAAGTGGTGAGCGTTTAGGTAAACAAATTCGTACAGGAGAACTAGAAAAAATCCCTGTCTTAGCTGTGATTGGAAAACGAGAAGTTAGCAGTAAAACTCTAAGTGTTCGCACTCGACAAGGGGGTGATTTAGGTTCGATGACGCTGGCAGATTTATTAGGAAAAATGCAAACAGCGATCCTATCTAAAACTAATCTCTGAAACTTTTGTATAAACCAGCAAATAGTGGATATTGATCCCTTCCAGGCGAATTTAACAGGGTTGAGAAAAGCCTATTTTCTGCCAATTAATTAACTTAAAAGTGGGTTAGCTGCCATGAGTTCTTTGATAATTCCTCTCTCCGATTCCCTCCCTTGCTTGCCTAAATCGGGAATGCCTGTGACGATCATTACTGGTTTTTTAGGGAGTGGAAAAACTACCTTACTAAATCATATTCTTGACAATAAAGAAGGGTTAAAAGTTGCCGTCTTAGTCAATGAGTTTGGGGATATTAATATTGATTCTCAATTGCTTGTTTCCATCGATGAAGATATGGTAAAATTGAGTAATGGCTGTATTTGTTGTACGATTAATGATAGTTTAATTGAGACAGTCTCTCAGGTCTTAGAAAAAGAAATACCCGTGGACTATCTAATTATTGAAACCACAGGATTAGCCGATCCTTTGCCAATTATCCTCACTTTCCTGGCCACGGAATTAAAATATCTGACTCGCTTAGATTCTATTATTACCCTCGTGGATTCTGAAAACTTTACTGCCGATCATTTTGATAGTAATATTGCCCTTAGTCAAATTCGTTATGGTGACGTGGTAATTCTCAATAAAATAGATCGAGTCAGTCCCAAGAAATTAGATAATTTAGAAAAGTTTATTCGTCGAGAAAAAGAGGGTATAAGACTCCTAAAAAGTAGTTATGGTCAGGTTCCTTTGGGTTTATTGTTAGACCTAGGTTTAACTAAAGAAGAATTGTATAAAGTCCAGTTGAGAGACTTTCAAAAAAATCGCCCAAGCTCCAATGATAACCAATCTCCTGAAGACTTTAATTTTGTCTCCTTTGTTAGCGATAAACCATTTAATCTAGATAAATTTGAACCTTTTCTCACGGAAAAAATGCCGATAAATGTTTTTCGAGCAAAAGGGATTCTCTGGTTTCAACAAAGCGATTTAAAACATATTTTTCAATTGAGCGGCCCTCGTTACGATCTGCAAGCGGTAGAATGGGATACATCTCCTAAAAATCAGTTAGTTTTTATCGGCAGAAATTTAAATAAAGAGGAAATCTTGACACAACTAAACGAATGCTTGGCTAGTTCTCAAAAAATTAAAAAGGACAAACTAAGTAGGTAGGTGTTAAAAGTTTTCAGACACCCCCCTTATCAAGGGGGGACTAAGGGGGGATCGGCACCCCCCTTATCAAGGGGGCAGGGGGGATCGAACCTAAAATCCATTTTTAATTTAATTATAACCAGCTACTTATGAATAATTTATGGATAAAAACTTTAAAATTTAACGAACCCTCGATCCCATGGTTTTACGTCTCTTTGTTCTCCAAGCTCATTATCGCAAACCCTTGCACTTTACGGAAGCGGCGATCGATTAAGGGAACAATTAAAAACGAGGGGAATTATCTTAGTTGATTTACCCGATGGACAAAGCCAATGGTATCCTAGAGAAAAGAGCCATAACCATGATTAATATCCCAAGAAACCGCCAATTTTTCCCAAAATAACCTTGCTAAGTCTAGAAGATTGGTTAAGGAAGATTACTTGCCCCAATCTAACTTATGCTAGAATGATTATCATTACCACAATAAAGAAGGAGCAAAATGATTATCGTGGTGACGGGGGGTATAGCTGCGGGAAAAACCCATTGGATTCGCCAACAAATCGCCCAAAGCAAGCAGCCAAGTCTATATTTTAGTCCCCAGACGGAAACTTTTCCCATTGATCACCTCACTTTACAGAGTGACTTTCCCCAGTTGTCCTCTATTTCTAGGGAAGAAGAAGACCTTTTGAGCAGTTTATCCATGAAAAACAGGGTCTATATGGAAGTACCATGGCATTTAGACACGCAATCCCTCGAAAGCTTTCTAAAACCCCTCAATTGTCATCGGGTAGCGATTACGTCTCCAGACGAAGAAATCCCCGAAGGACAAGTTCCCGTCGATGAAATAGTCATCAGTCCCGTCAAAACAACCATAAAAGGTGATCAATGGTTAAAAAAACGGGAAATACAGATTTATAGAGCTGTTTTAACGGGAGAAGTCCTCGATTTTTCCAGTTTAACCACCTTTTGGACAGAATTAACCCAAGGGGCCTATGGGGAAGTGCTGCGGGTTAAAAGTATCTTCGATATCATCGATGGTCAGTGTATTTATGGGGAATTTATGGATGAATGGCCAGAAAAAGACTTTCAAAGCTTAAATTTCCCCTTAAATCTCGATGGGAGACCGAATCGCTTCAGTGGGATTGAAATCGTCGGTCGCAATCTCGATAAACCGACAATTGCCGATACCCTGAGTGATTGTTGTCTGTCCGATGAGGCACTTTTTTATTATCAACAACAATTTCAAGAATCTTTAGAGCCAGAAATGGAGTTAATCTGATGAAAATAGCCGTTTTATCCTGTATTCATGGCAATATGCCCGCTTTTAATGCTGTTTTGCAAGATTTAGACCAACAGGGTTGTCAAGAAATCTACTGTTTAGGGGATTTGGTTGGGTATGGACCCCATCCTAACCAAGTGGTGGAAAAAATCCGTCAACTGGGGATTACCACGGTACAAGGGTGTTGGGATGAGGATATCGTCGAGGGATTAAATGCCTGTGAGTGCAGTTATCCGTCGCTTTTAGCAGAAAAACGCGGTAGATTAGCTCATGAGTGGACAAATCAAATAATCACCCCAGAAAACCGTAATTATTTGTCAAAACTGCCCGAAATTTTTAAGCTAGATCACCTCTGTTTTGTCCATGGTAGTCCCCAAAGTAACCATGAGTATCTTTTAGCCGAAATGGACGCTTTTACGGCTTTAGAACGGGTTTTATCGGTAGATACAGAGGTTTTATTCTGTGGACATACCCACATCCCCTACATTCGCACTCTCGACGCGGGAAGCTTGCAAATAAAAGTGTATCAACCCGATGGGGAACAGTCGCGGCAATTTACCACACCGGTTAAACGTATCATCAACGTGGGATCGGTGGGAGAACCACGTCACGGTCGTCCAAATGCCACCTATGTGATTTACGATCGAGAAACGGCAGCGGTACAACTGCGAGAAGTGGCCTATAACTATCAGGAAACCTGTCAGGCTATTTTAGCATCGGGTTTACCTCCTATTTTCGCTTGGCGATTGGCTAAGGGTCTAGAATATGCAGAAAAAGCCGATGATCCGACTCATGTTTGCGAACGTTAATTTGTGATAAATCAAGAAATTATGTGGGCGATTTTAAGCGGTATTCAAGGCAATTTACCAGCCTATCAAGCGGTCTTGGAAGATCTTCAGCAACGGTCGGTTACTGTAGAAAATTTATATATTTTAGGAGATTTTATCGGTGTTAATCCCGATAGTGAAATGCTGGTAGAACAAATACGTTATCCCACTAAAAATAACTTATATCCGCAGGTTTGTCGGGGATGGTGGGAAGAACAATGTTTAATTCTACACAGTTTAGGAGCCACAGGAGAACCGACGGAATTAATCCATAAACATGGAATTGATAGCACTAAACAACTCTGGGACGCAGTTTCTTTAGAAACGGTGCAATGGTTACGAAATCTCGATTTTGGTTTTGTCGAGTTGGATTGTTTATTAATTCATGGCAGTAGTGTCAGTGTTAGTGAAGAATTAACCCCCGATACTCCCCCATGGCAAATTTTAGATCGACTGCAACGGGTGGGAGTTAATAATCTATTTTGTGGTCGTGCAGGACAAGTTTTTGATTATTCTTTACAGTCCGCTAATTTAACTAGCACTGTTACTACTTTAGATAAACGGCAACCAAGCGAAACTTTGACGATTCAAGATAAGCGTTTAATTGGGGTTGGTAGCGTTGGTAAAGAATTAAATAAAGCAGTTTACACTCTCTATAATCCTAGTAATAATTGCGTGGAGTTTAGAACCGTACCTTATTAATCTTTCAGAGATTAATTAAATATTCAAGATTAATTTAAGTAGGTAGGCGTTAAAAATTATCAGACACCCCCCTTATCAAGGGGGATCAAGGGGGGATTTATCTTCAATTTAATTATAACCAGCTAGATAACTGAGGTAAGAGACTCTTGCTGACTTGCTTGCAGATGGGATTGAGCGCGAACAGCGCGGAACATCCCAAAACGACATAAACCCGTACCAAAGGCCAAACGCATCAGCAGAATTGTCGGCACTTCTCGGACGGATTTAACCAACCCAGTCAGACCAAATTGCCACCAACCTTGGGGACGAATCACCCCTTGCCAAATGGTATCAATCCAAGAGGGTAGAGTGGCTGTTGTCCAGTCAGCAGTCATCACTTCCCCATCTACCAATCCTGTGGCCGCTAACTGTTCGGCAAAACCTTCGATACTGGCAAAAGCGGGGTGGGACCACTGATCCAAAAGTTGGCGCATTACAGGACTTTCCCAGAAATTGAGCGGTTTTTGACGGTCATCTCGCTGATTCCAGTCCGCTACCACCAGGACTCCCCCTGGTTTGAGAACTCGCAGTAATTCCTGTGCAAAAACGGCTTTGTCCGGCATATGGGGACCGGCTTCGATTGACCAGACCACATCAAAACTCTCGTCGGGAAAAGAAAGGGCCATGGCATCATCGACCAAAAAGCGAGCATTTACATCTGGGGGTGTTAGTTCTTTGGCCCGTGCCACTTGTTTGGGACTAATGGTGACACCGGTAACGGCAAATCCGTAGTCGCGGGCCAGAATGCGACTGCTGCCACCAATACCACAACCGACATCGAGGAGAGTTGCACCGGTGGGTAGTTTATCCAAACCTCCCCAAGAGACCATTTCCGCCACAAAGTCGGCTTTTGCCGCTAGAAAGTCTTTTTTTTCTGGTGGGGAACCGTAGTGACCTAAATGGATGTGTTCGCCCCAATAATATTCTAAAATCCCGTCCTGGGTCCATTGGTCGTAGGAGTTGGCCACCGAGTCCGACGATTGGTACTTGCGAGAGGAAACAAAATAGACGACGATAGCGATCGCTAGGAGTAAACCTAAAGATGATGTCAGCAAAAGTATATTCATTAAATGCTGCCGGGCAAACTGATACAAAGCTTAATAACTCTTAAAAATTATACAACCTTGAGGTTCTGCGGGCTGAGGTCTAACAGGGTTGAGTGACTTTGGTTCCTCGCCAGAAATTAACTATCCCAGTTGAAAGCGACTGGTAATACAGCAGTTATCTTGATAGTGAGATCACTTCTGTAGTACTAAACTTTTATCTATTTGTCCCTGTGGAATTGCCCTCAATCCATTCGTAAAAAGCCATAGATTCCGGGGAACAACGGCTGCATCCTCCGCATTTTTCTAGGGAAATCAGGCGAATTCGCCCTTTTTTCAGCAAGCGATTGAGCATGGGACTTAAGGCATCCGCTGACATCCGAAAGTGTGTAGATAAGTCAGACAGAGATGCTTTCTGATTTTTGGCAAGATAAGCCTGTATATCGGTTAAAATCATGGTTTATAAGCGAAAAAAATCGAGAAAAGTTGCTTGATTGCGGTGGGTTACGGCGAATCTAAATAATTTGTTAGTTGCCTAGCTTTTTGTCGCCTAACCCACCCTACTTTTAAATTGCCGGACGATTGATTTTTCGGGGACGGAGATTTTTTAAGGTGAATAAAACCCCGACTACGGTTAAACCCATCAAGACTATCCAAAAGAGAGAAAATCCCGGATGTCGAGAAAAAGTGGCGATTTGATAGAAGGAAGTAGCAACAATATAGGCCATTCCTGTGGTCCAGAGGGCAATAAAAGCAGTCCAACCGGCATTAGTTTCGCGATATACTGCCGATGTGGCCGAAACACAGGGAAAATAGAGCAGAACAAACAACAGATAGGCAAAAGCACCCGCTTGACCATCAAATCTTTTCACCATTGCGCCAAAGATTCCTAAATCTACCTCTTGCTTCTCGGCAGCCGTTTTTTGATCTTGCAAATCACCAATATTTAAACCCAAGGGATCAAGTAATTGATTGGGTAATTCCGCTAAATTGGCGGGAATAGTGGCGATAGCTTCCTGAATTTGCCCCCAAAAGTCGAATTTTTCGGCTGTTGCCCCCTTATTCGGGTTATCTTCCCCTGCTAGTTGGCTGTAAATCGAGTTTAATGTCCCTACCATTGCTTCTTTGGCAAAAACTCCCGTAAAAATTCCCACCGTTGCTGGCCAATTTTCCGGTTCTAGTCCCATGGGTGAGAAAATAGGAGTTACAGCTTTACTGGTAGCACTTAAAACCGATCGCTCGCTGTCTTGATTACCAAAAGAACCATCAAAACTGAGGGAGTTGAGTAGTCCCAAAATCATCACCATTAAAACGATAACTCGTCCAGCTTTCCATAAAAACGCTTGCAGACGTTCCCAAGTGCGAATTAAAACCCCTTTCAGACGCGGTAGATGATAGGGAGGCAATTCCATAATAAAGTGACTGACTTCTCCCTTGAGTAGGGTTTTTTTCATCACCAATCCCGTCAAAATAGCGGCGAGAATTCCTAAGATATAAAGACCAAAAACGATATTTTGACCTCCTATGGGGAAAAAAGCCGCCGCAAATAGGGCATAAACAGGTAATCTGGCCCCACAGGACATAAAAGGGTTCATCATAATCGTCATTAAACGATCTCGAGAATTTTCTAGGGTTCTGGTGGCCATAATTGCCGGTACACTGCAACCAAATCCCACTAGCATGGGAACAAAGGATTTACCAGGCAATCCCACCAAACGCATCAATCGGTCCATGACGAAGGCTGCCCGGGCCATATAGCCGGAATCCTCTAAAATTGACAAAAAGAGGAACATAAAGCCAATTACGGGGATAAAAGTGGCGACGGTTTGCACACCTCCCCCCGCTCCATCAGCGAGCAGAGCAATTAGCCAACCGGGGGTATGGATTTTTTGTAAAACTTGGGACAAACCATCGACAAAGATAGTCTGGGCAGTTAAATCGAAGAAATCGATAAAGGCAGCACTAACATTGATGGTAAACAAGAACATTAGGTACATTACGCCCAAAAATATCGGAATTCCTAACCAGCGATCGAGAACAATCCGATCTAGGCTATCGGACATGGTATCATTTATCTGTCCAGTCCGTTGAGTGGCTCCCTGGGTAACTTGTTGAATAAAGCCATAACGAGTATCAGCAATTAAAATATCAAGGTCTTCCCCTAAAACTTGGTGTATTTGTCGTCTATGCTTGACGATAATGCTTAATAGTTCCTGGGAGCGCAATTCTGGGACGATGCGATCCTCGTATTGCAGTAGATTTAAAGCGGTCCATCTTGGCTCAACGATCCTTTTACTGCTATGGTCGTTAATGTAGGCAACAATCTCGTTAAGAGCTTCCTCAATTACCGCAGGATAAGCCACATAAGCGGCAGTATGGTTAATATCGTCGACTAATTCCCCAATTTTTTGCTTTAATTCTCCGATTCCCTCCCCTTTAACCGCACTAATCGGCACGACAATTGCATCCATGCGATCGCTTAAGAGTTGCGGATTAACCACAATACCCCTAGTTTTGGCCACATCCATCATATTCAGGGCAATCAACATCGGTAAACGCATCTCCATGATTTGGGTAGTCAGGTAGAGATTGCGCTCTAAATTAGCAGCATCGACGATATTAATCACTAAATCCGCTTCTCCTGACAGCAGATAGTCCCTAGCGACTAATTCATCCATTCCCGTCTCCCCTTCTTCCACATCGAGGGAATAGACTCCGGGTAAATCCACAAGGGTGATATCTTCCCCGTTAACTTGAAATTGTCCCTCCTTGCGATCAACTGTTACTCCCGGCCAGTTGCCGGTCCGTTGATTGGACCGGGTGAGAGCATTAAAAAGGGTAGTTTTGCCACAGTTAGGATTGCCGATTAAGGCGATAATGGGTTTGACCATAATTTAGGATATTGAGTGATGAATAAGCTTAGATGATTAAATTTAGCTTTTTGGGTCTATTTCTTCGACGATTAAAGCGTCTGCCTCCTGTTTACGCAGACTGAGATGAAATCCCCGCACTCGAATCTCGACGGGATCCCCCAAAGGTGCGACGCGAATAACGGTAAACTCTGTCCCCGGAGTTAATCCCATTGATAACAATTTTCCTTTGTATCCGCGCAATGCTCGGTCATAACCGATGACTTTACCCGCTTTTCCTATGGGTATCTTCCGCAGAAATGTTCTTACTTCAGTTAGGTCTTTTTTGGGTTCCAGTTTTTTCGGTTGACTGTCACTAACGAGGATTTTTTCGGCCATTTGCGCCCCGATACCGATACGATTGTCTTGAATGGCAATTAAAACTGATCCCCTCGGTTGGGAGCTAATTACCTGTAATTGAATGCCGGGGTTTAATCCCATACCTAGGAGTCGATTGATCCCTCCTGTCCCCTGAAATCCCACTAACCAGACGGTTTTTCCCATTTCCACTTGTGCGAGGGGATAGGTGGCTGTTAGATCAGTATCCATGTAGCTAGTACGTTCTGAGGCTGCCTCTGTACCACCCCAAGGAGAAAATTGGGCTTTATTTGGCGATTTTTCTGGTTCTTCTGGTTCATTAGGTCTAATTTTATCGTCCATGCTTTTCTTATCTCCAAAGGCAAAGAAGGTCTTTCATTCAAGAGTGATAATAATTCCTTGATAGCTCATCGAGTTTACTGAAGTAGCCAAAGGGTGAGAACTGCACTACTATCAGCCTCAGTCAACGGTTTTGAAACTGTCTAAGACTTGCGATCGCTTAAATAAATGCTAATTATTCTCAATTGCCAGTTTAATCGAAAAGGGGAGACAGGAAAGAAAATTTTTTCTTTAAAAAAGTCACCAGTCTCCGGTAAATGGCGATCGCTGCGAGACGAAAATATTCACTAATGCTGGCAAAATTCTCCCTTACAAGGGAGATTCCCCCAGCTATCTACGAATTAATTGCACCCAGCTACTGGGAACAGAAAAAGCTATATTTATAAGTAAATCGAATCTGTCTTTCTATTTAAAGACCCATGGATAACAAAGTTCTCGACGTTCATAATCTCACCGTTGAATTTTCCAATCAGAAAAGAACAACAGTCGCCGTTAATAACATTAGTTTTAGCTTGCAGAAAGGTCAAGTTCTCGGTTGTGTGGGGGAGTCGGGTTCAGGAAAATCCGTCACCTCCCTCGCACTCATGGGATTGGTTCCCTCTCCGGGGAAAATTACCCGGGGAGAAATTTGCTTTCGTCCGGCAAAAGGTCAGTCAATGCAAGCAGTAGATTTATTATCTATTCCCCGGGAAGAATTGCGTTATTATCGCGGGGGAGAAATGGCGATGATTTTCCAAGAACCAATGAGTTCTCTTAATCCAGTCTATAACATCGAGTTTCAACTCACAGAAGCAATTTTACTGCATCAAAAAGTCACACCCGAACAGGCAAAAAATCAAGCAATCTCTCTACTGCAAGAAGTGCGCTTATTACCCAGTGATCAACAGTTAGAGGAGAAGTATATAGAAACTTTTTCCCTAGAAAATAAGGGTCATGTTAGAGAAAAAATTAGAACTTATATTCAGGAACAAAAAGAGGCAATTCTCAAGCGTTATCCTCACGAATTATCGGGGGGACAATTACAAAGGGTAATGATTGCCATGGCGATTTCTTGTAATCCTACTCTATTAATTGCCGATGAACCAACCACCGCTTTAGATGTGACTGTCCAAGCAGAAATATTAAGATTATTACGCGATTTGTGTAAAAGCGATCGAGAAATGTCAATGGTTTTTATCTCCCACGATCTGGGAGTTATCAACGAAATTGCCGATCAAGTTATCGTGATGTATCAAGGAGAAATTGTCGAACAGGGACCGAAAGAAGAAGTATTAAATTATCCCCAACATCCCTACACAAAAGGTTTACTTGCCTGTCGTCCCCGCTTAAACTCTCGTCCCGAAAAATTACCCACCGTCAGCGATTTTTTACAAGTGGAAAAAGACTCTCAAGGTAAGATTATTGAACTACAGGAAATTACTCCACCAGCAGTTAAATTTATTACTCTCCAAGAAGAAGAAAGCAGAATCGCAGGTTTACAGAATCACGAGAATATTTTATCAGTAGAAAATTTATCGGTTAGATTTCCAGTTAAGGGAGTTTTCGGGCAAGTCAAGACCTTTTTTAATGCCGTAGATCAGGTCAGTTTTGCCGTTAAACAAGGGGAAACCCTCGGTTTAGTCGGTGAGTCTGGCTGCGGAAAATCTACCTTAGCAAGGACAATTCTGCGCTTAATTCCTGCCACTTCTGGAAATATCTATTTCCGAGGAGAAAATCTCGCTAAATTAAACCCCAGCGATCCAAAATTAAGACTACTGCGACGGGAATTACAGATAGTTTTTCAGAATCCCTACAACTCCCTGAATCCCCGTTTATCCATCGGTAAAGCAATTTTAGAACCGATGGTTATTCATCATACTGGCGGCAATTCTCAAAAGCGACGGCAACGAGTAGAATATTTATTAGAACGAGTTAAACTTGATCCTAATTGGTTTGATCGCTATCCCCATCAATTATCAGGAGGACAACGACAAAGGGTGTGTATTGCCCGCGCTTTAGCCTTAAATCCTCAGTTTATTATCTGTGATGAATCTGTCTCTGCTTTAGATGTTTCTGTACAAGCGGGAGTCTTAAATTTACTCAAAGAATTACAGCAGGAATTTAATCTCACTTATATCTTTATTTCCCACGATTTAAGTGTTGTCAGATTTATGAGTGATCGGATTATGGTGATGAATAAAGGTAAAATTGAGGAAATCGGTACAGCTAACGAAATTATCAACTCTCCCCAAAGCGATTACACCCGTAAACTTATCGCTTCCATTCCCCAATTTACCCAAAGTCTTGCTAGTTAAAATTAGCCATCAAACCGAAAGGATTAGCTGCCTCTAACTGTGCCGATAAACCTAACAAAGTGATTTCATCAGCAGGTTTACCTACTAACTGAATTGCCACGGGTAAACCCTGACTATCCACTCCTGTGGGTAAAGCAATCGCGGGTAAACCACTCGCATTAGCAATAGGAGAAGGTGCAATCCAACCAATCATCTTATTAACCGCTGCTTCCGGTGGTAAATTTTCCCACTCACCAATTCCAGGGGGTTGATGTAGAAAAATTGGCAAAAGTAAGACATCAAAATTATCAAACATCGCCACAATTTGCCGCGAAATAACGTGCATCTGCTGCACTGCTTGCAGGTATTCCCCCGCGCTGCCAGAATTCTCTAATAACCATTGGTTAAGGGGACTTAATAACTCCTTCGGAATTCCCGTCGCTGCCGTCCCCGCTTGCCAAATACGGCGAAAAGGAGCGATTAAAGCCTGTAAATCGGGGGAATACTCGGTTAAATGATGCCCCATGTCCTCTAAAATTTTAGCCGTAGCGAGGACAGCATTTTTATAAACGGAAGTTGCCTCGCCGAAGGGGGATACGGAAGTAGAAAAAGCGATTCTTAGGGGTTTTACGCCTCTCTGAGTGGCTTCTAGGAAAGAAAAGGGCGGATCGGGTAGCCAGTAGGGATCGCCCGTCGTATAGCCCGAAATCACGGTAAGCAGTGCCGCCCCATCTGCCACCGTCTTAGAAAGAGTGCCGTTAGTGGCGATACCGCTTTGAAATTCCCCCACCGGGGCATAGGAAACGCGCCCGCGACTGGGTTTTATCCCCACCAAACCGCAACAACCCGCCGGAGTACGAATGGAACCGCCACCGTCGGAACCCTGGGCAATCGGGCAGAAACCCGCCGCTACCGCCGCCGCCGCACCGCCACTGGAACCGCCTGCGGTATAATCGCGGTTGAAGGGGTTACGAGTCGGCAAAAAACCCGGATTTTCGGTGTAGGGAAAGGAACCTAACTGGGAAGTGGCAGTTTTGCCCAGAAGGATAAAACCCGCCATTTTCATTCTGGTGACGATTCCTTCGTCGTATTGGGCAATATTTCCCTGTAAGGCGGCGACTCCGTAACTAACCGGCATTCCGGCGACGGCATTTAAGTCTTTAATGGCGGTGGGAACTCCAAAAAAAGGCGGTAATTCGGCAGTAGCGGCGATTTGACTTAATTGTTCCGTTTGGGCGCTGGCGGTTGCTAGGGCGCTTTCCCCGGCGACATGGACAAAACTACCGATTTGACAGTCAAATTTCTCAATTCTGTCGAGGTATAAATGGGTTAATTCTAGGGGGGAGATTTGTTTAGTGCGAATCAGTTGGGCTAATTCTAGGGCAGATTTTTGTAATAATTCATCACTCATGAGCGATCGAGTTAAAATAGGTAAGTGAAAATAATTATATTCGTTAGTGGGAAGATGGTTTTAAAGGAAAAAAGAAAAAGTAAAAAAAAGTCCATTGCCGTAAAAATTTCCCTATCCCCTATCCCCCCTTTTCTTAGAAAATTATGACCTCACAGTTAATTGAAATTCTCTCGGCTGACGAAATTCGTCGCACCCTTACCCGTTTAGCTTCCGAAGTTATCGAAAAAAGTGGCGATTTAAATAACTTGATTTTGATCGGTATCTACACGCGAGGAGTGCCTTTAGCTAATTTAATTGCTAGTCAAATTGAGAGCTTAGAAGGGGTAAAAGTTCCCGTGGGAGCGATCGATATTACCTTCTATCGCGACGATCTCGATCGCATTAAAACCCGCACTCCTGCTAAAACCAAAATGCCCCTAGATGTCACGGGAAAAACCGTGATTTTAGTCGATGATGTTATCTATAAAGGTCGCACAATCCGCGCCGCTTTTAATGCTATTATTGAGTATGGCAGACCGCAAAAAATCCGCTTATTAGTTCTCGTTGATCGTGGTCATCGGGAATTACCAATTCACCCAGATTTTACGGGCAAAAAACTCCCCACCGCAGCCGAGGAACAGGTAAGAGTTTATCTACAGGAGATTGACGGCAAAGATGGGGTGGAATTAATCAAATAAACAGAGGATTGGTAACTAATCCCGGTAGGAAAATAAACAGATATTGAATTTTTTCCTGTTGAAAACACTGAACAAATTTAACCATCGAATCACCAGAGTCTGCTGAAGCTTTCACCCTCTATATATTTGCTAAATACAGAAATCATCTATTTTTAGGGCAAGGTAAAAGCAGCAATTACGGGATAATGATCGGAAGGAATAAGATTCAACCAACGAGAAGGATCGACTTTGGCCCAATCTAACTGCAAACGGCTATCATAATAAATTGTATCGATGGCTAAATAAGGGGTATCGGTGTAATTATTAAAGCTCATTTGTTCCGCTAATTCCAAATCGGCCAAAGCGTCCTTTAATTTAATTTCTGGCTGCAGAGGTTGAGTTAAAATCTGACGGGGTAATTGCTGAGAATTAACATTAAAATCCCCCGTTAAAAATAGGTAATCTTCTGTTAAATCTAGTTGACAAAAACGCTCCTGTATGCACTTCGCACCTAAGTCCTTAGCTTTGTCGCTATAGTAATCGAGATGGGTGTTATAAAACTGCAAAGTTTGCCCCTCAAGAGTGCGAAATTTAGCCCCCGTTACCATGCGGGGATAGGGATTACCCCAAGCTTCGGTAATACTGCCAATAATATCGGGAGTTTCTGATAACCAAAATTCGTAAATTTCTAAACATTTTAACCGACTTGGTTGATACAAAATCGCACAATGTTCATCTAATCCTGTTCCCCTGCGATCGCTTCCTAAACTTTGGTATTTTGGCAATAAACGGTGTAGATCCAATAATTGATTAGCGCGAGCTTCCTGAGTACCAATTATATCGGGAGAATAGTGAGCAATTAAAGCCGCGACTGCTTCCCTTCTTACTCGCCAATTACGCTCATCAGGATCGGGTTTATCGTAGCGAATATTAAAGGACATCGCTGTTAGTTTCATAGCAAAATGGAGAATAGGGAAGATGGAAGGGAATGGGGATTTCTGTCAGTGAATAGTAATCAGTAATCAGTGAACTGAAAACCCACATCTGATAACAAAGTCCGAATCTAAAACCTAATTCGTTAAGCTAAAAGCTTTGATGTGCTTAGTTTCTAACCTTCTTTTTAGGTAGGAGAATTGCCAGATTCTGTCTTTTGCCTCTTGCCCCTTGCCTTCAGAAGCTGATAACTGATAACTGCCTTTTTCTAGGATTGAGAATCAGAATCTACATCTGTCTTCACTTCGGGGATAATATCCGGTCTTTGGGCATCTTCCCAACCAACCGGACGTTTAGAATTGTACCAAGCGATCGAACCGATGGTGACAGCAGCGAGAAAACCGACCACATAAACTGCCACGAAATAAACGGGGAATTTGCCACTGGCCACTTCTAGGAGTAGATACATAATTTTTTCACGATTAAGCTTTTAATTTGTATATCTTAACAGAATCGGCCCCCTCATCCCTATTCTCGATCGCTACTGGTCCACCAACCGGAAGGCAGCCAAACACCGCCATGAAAAGCTATTTTTGCCGGTGTCATCATATATCCCCAAGCTTCGCCGATCAATTCTCGCTCTAGATTATAAATAGGGATTCTGCGACGCTGATACTCGTTTTCTTCTGGAGATCTGCCGGGTTGATAATCTTCCAAACCATCCAAAAGCCCCAGATCATAATCTGCGTTAAAAGTCAATAAAATTCCCTTCACCCAGCCTTCCCCCTCGGTCAGTCCGGGATAACCGAGGGCGGTAAGATGGTATAAATGCCCCTTTGTGTAGACGGTTCTAGAGTTGATCACTTTTCCCGCACAGTAGGCAGCATAGTTACTCTCCCTGGGTTTCAGGGTTCCATAAACAAAAACTTCCATCATCGATCCAATTGTGCAGCTACTCCTCCTAATAGGATATCGCAAACAAATTGACTGGCTAAAAGTTCGTGGGGAAAACCAAGGGAAATGGCACTGATATTATCGAGTCGTTGCAGCTGTTCCCCAGTCAGGTTAAAGTCCACACAGGCGAGATTATCCTGCAATTGGGACAATTTTCGAGCGCCAATGATGGGAATTACGGCGTTATGCCGATTTCTTAGCCAATTTAATGCCACTTGTGCCGGTGATTTCCCGATTTCTCTGGCAATCTCTAGGACGGTCTCGGCAATTTTTAAATCGCGATCAAGAATTTGAAAAGGTTGGTCGGTCATGCTTAAACGACCATCGACGGGGTGGGGTTGATTATATTTTCCCGTTAAAACTCCTCCTCCCAGGGGACTCCAAGCTGTCACCCCGATATTTAATGCTTTGGCCATGGGCAATAATTCCCGTTCGGGGGTGCGTTCCTTGAGAGAATATTCTATTTGTAGTCCGATAAAGGGTGTCCATCCCCGTAGGGTGGCCAGGGTGTTTGCTTGGGAGACAATCCAAGCAGGACTGTCAGAAATGCCGATATAAAGCACTTTTCCCATCCTGACCAAATCATCGAAAGCACGCATCACTTCCTCGATAGGAGTGAGAGAATCCCAAATATGAAGCCAGAGTAAATCGATATAATCAGTACCTAAACGCTTTAAACTAGCTTCTACCGCTTGAAAGAGGTTTTTTCGATGATTTCCGCAAGCATTGACATCGCCGGGGCGGGTGTTGAGAGAATATTTCGTGGCGATTACCCATTTTTCTCGATCGCCCTTGACAAATTCCCCCACTAATGTTTCACTGCTTCCGTTTGTGTAGATATTAGCAGTATCGAGAAAATTGCCCCCCGCTTCCGCAAAAGCCTGAAAAACCGCCCGACTTTCCTCTTTATCCGACCCCCAACCCCAATCTTCCCCGAATGTCATCGTTCCTAGACATAGTTCGGAAACTCGCAGACCACTATTACCTAAAAGTTTGTAACGCATAATTAACTAAAATTTTGAATAAGAAGTTAATTATAATTGAATTTGATCGACATTTTTGCTAAGTACATTTGGTACAATTTTGACAAGTTAACCCTGGCCTTATTGATTAATCATTTTTTGCTTAGGTACTTAGCAGACTCAGGCTATTTAGAAACAGCCCAAGAACGCACTTCACCTAAAGTTACAGGGGTGCGATCGCTAACATCAATGGTAAAGCGAAAAACTCGTTTGGCCCGCAGACCATTTTCGGGATCGAAGAATTTTAATTTCACATCCCAACATTCACTTCCGTAGCGACAGAAGGGGCTTTTTTCCACTTCAATGCTGTGTAATTCCATTCCCATCGCCACTGCTTGGGAGAAGGTTTGTACGGCTTGAAAAGCGTTAGTAGCCGCAAAATTTAAAGCGCGATCCCGGGCGATTTGTCCGACATTGCGTAACTCATAATAAATGCGATTCAAGAAACTGGTTAGAGAACGCCGCATCCTCGCTTCATCGGCGATTTCATGTTCTGTGCGAACAGTTTCTATGGCTGATTCAATCAAAGTATTAACTTTCCAGCCATACATTCCCCGGGGACTATTAACCTTGATGACGGGAACAATTTGACCCGAAAAAAGTCTCACGGTTTCCTCGGTAAGAATACCTGGGATACTCACCCTTTCCACATAATCTTCGTCAGCTTCTGGCAATATTTGGCCTGCTAACATATATTGCATGACTTGATAAATCTCGGCGGCAAAAGCTCCCACGGGTTTAATTGCATAGATGGGAGTTAGTTCTAAATTGACTGTCCAAATTAAAGACTTGGTTTCTGATAAATTACTTTCTAAATAATCTACCATTTGCCGCGCATCGTAGGGATTGGATGGTAATTCAAGATTATCGATCGTGATGCTTGGCATTAATTGTTTAAAGGTGTCCCGACGCGCTTCTGTGCCGAAATCATAACCTAAAGTTCCTAACACATAAACCAGGTTTGACCGTTGACTAGGAACGACACTATTAAAGACAATCTTGTTATTTGTTTGATTATTTTGTATTAATCCGGTTGAGGAAACATTTTCTGAAGCATTGCTAGGAGCGATCGCCAGTTCTATTGTCGCTGCTGTTGGGGGGGTTATAGTTATTCCCTGAGTTGCCATCTCGGTTGTATTAGATGGGATAACCGAGGTTGTCACTGTCATCGGAATTACCGCCGATTTTATGATATTATTCGACAAATTGTTATCCGCTTCAACAGTTTGTAATTTCTCTCCCGTCAGCAGTTCATAAGCACCCGCAATATTAATTTTTCCTAATAAACAGCGTTCTGGTTCTTCTACTTCATTAGGATCGCAGGGGATGGCACTATTAATCAAGGCGGCTCTTACTGCTTCTGCATCGGGAGATAACCCCTGTTCTAATTGTAAACTCATTAATAAAGCGGCTGTTCCTGTCACAATGGGAGCGGCGCAGCTAGTCCCTTTTTTGCGGATGGGGTCATCGGTTCCGGGTTGAGCGCCTAAAATATTCTCTCCTGGAGCGAGAATCCCTTGAGTTGCATATTTACCACCAAAATTACTAAATTTAAATGGCTCGCCTGTATCTTTCATTGCTCCTACTGTCAGGACATTTTCTAATACCGCAGGAACGCACCAACACTCTCCTTTATCATTACCTCCGGGGGCAATCACCAGGATATTATTAGCTTGAGCTTGACGAATTGCTTTATCAATAAATTCGTGAGCTAATCCGCTTTGAGTTGGATGACAAGCGGCACAATGAATAATATTAACTCCCTGTTCAATCGCGGTACTAATTGCCCTGGAAAGATTGAGGGGATTAATAAAATCTTCGTTGCTATAGGCGATGGGAATATTAATTACAGTAGCGTTAGGAGCAATCCCTTCTACAGGTGAATCTGGCTGGCCGCAAATGCTGCTGATAATATGGTTAGCATGGAAGCGCAAATGCAAACTCTGGAGGATGTTTTCATCGGGAATCGCTTCTTTCAACATATCACCTTTTTCTTCATCACTTTTGCCACTTTTTTCTACATCTAAAAAGGCTTGTAAGTGTTGGGGATCGATGGGAAATTCTTGCGACCAATAGGGATCAAGGCGGGTAATATTTGCTCCTTGAAAGCAGGCGCGGTCTAAGTCAATCGGTCCATCAAGAACGGCGATTTTGATGCGTGGATCGCCTTTTGTCTGGGAGCGAAGAGCAGTCATTCCGGGGATAGCATTGAGATCAGGCATAGTTTTTGCAGGTTTTCAAGAACAGTTATAGAATAAAAGCTAGATAACAATAAATAGGGGAATTAAAGATGAGTTCAATGACCCCAACGGCACGACCCTCAACCACAATTCATGACCCTTCTGCAACGGTTTATTGCGCTTCCCCTTTACCCGACCACACCCAACTCCCTGATAAAGATGGAAGTTTTGTGAAAAACTATCAAGAGCCTCCCCAAGCAGACCTTTTAACGGATACGATTACACCCCTTTTAGAACAATTACATCCTGACGGTAATTACTGTCTGGGTCGAGATTGTGGGATTTATTGGCGATTGCCAGAGTATCCAGAATCCCTAGAAAAGGGTGCTGTTGCTCCCGATTGGTTTTATGTTCCCCATGTCCCTACAACGATTGAGGGTCAAGTCCGGCGTTCCTTCGTGATGTGGAAAGAAACCATTGAACCGGTTATTGCCTTAGAATTTGTCTCCGGCAATGGTGAAGAAGAACGGGATAAAACGCCTGTCAAGGGTAAATTTTGGATCTATGAGCGAGCGATTCAAATTCCTTTTTATGGAATTTATGAAGTTAACAAGGCCCAGATCGAGATGTACCAGTTAGTTAATGGCCGTTACCAAAAAATGACTCCTAATCAGCGCGGTCATTATCCCATTGTTCCTTTAAAGGTAGAGTTAGGAATTTGGCAGGGGGAATACCAAAATCAATCCTTTCCCTGGCTTCGCTGGTGGGATGGGGAAGGTAACTTGTTGTTAACTTCCCAGGAATCTACTGAACAGGAACGACAACGAGCCGAACAGGAACGACAACGAGCCGAACAGGAACGACAACGAGCCGATCGCCTAGCGGAACAGTTAAGGGCCTTGGGGATAGAACCTGAAGAGTAGTCGTTTTGTCAGGTAGGCAAGCACGAACAATTCATGTAAAAAAAGACTGCCTACCTGCCAGGAAGAACAAATTACACTGCGTCATCACCCGCAAAGGGATAACATTGCTTGGTGGCTAAATCACAGAAGGTAGCAGGGGTAATCACATTACCATCACTAGGAACGGTACTGATATTGTCTCGTTGAACTGGGGCGGTAATGCGAGGGGTCAGTTTTGGGGTTTTCATCGTAAGTTACTCCAAAGGTAGTTGTCGATAACACTAAAAGCTTTACACGATCTTTGTCAAGAGTTTTCTGTTAACTATTGTCAACTTTAAACAATTTGTTTGCGGGAAAAATAGACAAAGTTTTGCAGGAAAAATGGACAAAGTTTAAGACCAGATGCGACCGCGGCGAAAAGGTGGATCATTGGGATTCGCTTTGCGATCTTGGAACATCAATTTCCAACGTCCGTAATCTTCTAAACCAGTGGCGGGAATGTATTTAGCTTTAGGTTGAGTTGTTTCTGGTTGCTCAGTCTTGGGTTTTTCCGTAGCCATTGTTTGATTTCCTCCAGTGTTTTTTGCTAGGTTTTAGAAGTCGATACTAATAACGAAAACCGCCAAAAGAGGACATTTTCAGATAGCCATAGTGAGGGTATTGAAACTGAGCCGGATCATTGTAGTTAGCTCCATGAACCAACTTCACCAGGATAGATACCAAGTCTTCGCCATCTCCATGAACAATATCGACGCATTCATGGGGATGAATAAAATGGGGTCGTTTGACGGGAGCAGATTGTTTGGGAAGTCTCACGGTTGTTTTCGGGTAAATAATGGGGGTAGGGGCGAAGCGTTCGGGCATAACCTATCGCTGAAACCTTAGATTTCCTATCCGAATGCTTGGCCTGTACTTGAAGTCAGAAGTCAGCGCAGGGGAGAGGACTAATAAGGAGAAGACCAGGAACGCACTTCGCCCAAAGTAACAGGAATTAAATCACTCACATCTATTGTAAACCGGAAGATTTTACGAGCGCGGCGGCTATTTTCCGGGTCGAAGAATTTTAACTGTACGTCCCAACAATCGCTATCCAGCCGACAGAAAGGACTCTTAGAAACGTTAATGCTATCGAGTTCCATCCCTGCACCCACAGCCTCAGAAAAAGTTTGCGCTGCTTGGAAAGCATTAGTCGCGGCAAAATTGAGGGCGCGGTCTTGGGAAGTTTGCCCTAAATTGCGTAAATCGTAGTAGATGCGGTTGAGGAAACTACTCAAAGTGCGGCGCATTTGGCTTTCTTGGGCTTCTGTTTGTTCTGCACCAACGGCTTCGATTGCCGCACTGACTAAAGTATTGATGTGCCAACCATAAATTCCCCGGGGGCTATCCGGTTCAATGACGGGAACAACTTGTCCTGAGAACAGGCGTACTGTTCGTCCAGTAATCCGTCCCGGAATACTGACACGCTCGATATATTCGGGGCTGTCTTCTGCTTGTACTTGTCCCGAAAGAAGTTCCTGTAAAGCGGCATAAACTTCGCGGGAAAAAGAGCCAAGGGGTTCAATGGCGTAAATTGGCGTAAGTTCCAGGTTCAGGGTCCAAATTAAGGATTTAGCCTCCGAGAGGTTGTCAGCCAGGTAATCCACCATCTGACGGGCATCGTAGGGATTAGAGGGAACTTCAATACCACCAATTACCGCTGTCGGCATCAGTTGTTTAAATGTGTCCCGACGGGCTTCGGAGCCGAAGTCATAGCCCAAGGTGCCAATGGCATAGACGATGCCACCAGCAGGTTCAGCAGCTTGGCTAGGGGTGACGGGTTTATTGGTAGTTTCGGGCATGGATACTCCTTGAGAGGTGATGACAGG
Organism: Microcystis sp. M061S2; assembly: GCF_020245605.1. Taxonomy (NCBI): domain Bacteria; kingdom Bacillati; phylum Cyanobacteriota; class Cyanophyceae; order Chroococcales; family Microcystaceae; genus Microcystis; species Microcystis sp. M061S2. Next base: position 63,939 of record NZ_JADBUP010000023.1, read on the forward strand.
ATTGGGAATTTGGGCGACGGGGATTACCGGTGCGCTAGTTGCGGCACTCAGTTCGAGTTTTTGGCGTTCAGCCTCAGTGGTTTCGGGCGTACCACCGCAGCCACAGCCTGATGCTTCTACTGTTGCTTGGGTTTCCACAGATTCGGACATGGTTTCTCCTGTTAGTTGTTTAATTGCCCCAGAAATGTTCAACAATCCGGCTAAACATTTTGGTTCATTTTCACTGTCTGCATATTGGCAGGGGAGGGCGCTTTTTAGGATTGCCTCCCGGACTGCGTGAGGATTGGGGGTTTCTCCCCGCTGCACCTGCAAGCTGAGTAATAAGGCGGCTACTCCGGCCACAATGGGCGCGGCGAAGCTGGTCCCACTCAGTTGCACAGTCCCGCCCCCTGGTTTTGCCCCTAAGATGTTTTCTCCAGGAGCAAGGATGCCTTGGCTTTGGTAGGTTTCCCCCCAATTACTAAAGTCGAGGGGATGCCCTCTAGCATCGACAGCACCCACCGCTAGGACAGCAGGAAGGGCCGCCGGAACTTGGAGGCATTCACAGCCATCATTGCCGGCAGCGGCAACGAGAAGAATATTTCTCTGGTTACACATCTCGACGGCACGAATTAGCCAGTCTTCGGCTTCTCCCATATCAGTGAGGGCCCCGCCGCTAATATTAATCACCTTTGCCCCATTTTCGGCGGCTTGTTCAATCGCCCTCGCTAAATCCAGTTGGGAGAGTTTACGGTTATCCTCGGCGAAGACGGGTACGAGTAGGCCTCGACAATTAGGGGCAATTCCTTCTATTTCTGTTTTAGGTTGTCCAAAGATGAGGCTGGCAATATGGGTTCCGTGGGTGGACATTTGCCCCGCAGTGGCTTGATGCTGGACGAGGGTGGGTAAGCGGGTTAGGTCTGCCCCCTTGAAGCAGGGATGGTCGGTATCAACTACACCATCGAGAATGGCGACGGTTATTTCTGCTGCGCCTTTGGTTTGTTTTTGTAGTTCTTTTAATCCCGGAATAGTTAAGACGTTCATCTTTTTTTAATTCTTGGGTTAACCGATAAAATTAATAATTAAATACATCACAAACCTTTAAGTTTAATTCTTTGAATCTGGGAGATTTTACTAGGTCATCATTGCTAAAATTACCAACCTGTGTGTAAGCATTTCCTCTTAATTCTAAGACTAAAATAGTTTGAGTTTGAGGATCAACTATCCAGTATTCAGGAATCCCACAATCTTGATATTGGCTTCTTTTGGCGATGTAATCTCTCTCTCTTTGGATTTCCCCCGGACTAACCACTTCAATGACTAATAAGGGGGGTGCCATGGAAAGAAGAATCGTATTTCTCTGGGAGAGTAATTGAATATGTTCTTCTCGAATAATGGTTAGGTCAGGATAACGGTTTTTCGGTTCGCCTCTCACTTCTAATTCTAAACCATGTCCTCTGACTCTATCTGTTCCTAGCATCAAAGCAAAGACTAGAAAAAGACGATTAGCAATTTGAAAGTTAAGTCCTGATTCTGGTGGCATTTCTACCAATTCTCCGTTAAATAATTCATAAGATTCCTCTGAATTATCCTCATATTGTAGATATTCGGCAAAGGTTTGAAAGCGGGGTTTTGTGATTAACATAATTTCTTCATCTCTTTTTGTTGTTTAATTAATTTTTATGGCAACCAATCGCGATCCAGTAATTGTTCTAGTGAGTAAGGACATTGAGAGGGAAAAATCACAGTATTCGCTGTTTTGATTTTGACGAAACCTAACGCATCTTCATAAATATAGTTCAATTCTTCTTCTAAATAATTACGGAGATTAGCCGTCATTTTTCGCCTTAATTGAGTCCGAAAATTATAAATTTCTTCCTGCCAATTAATTGTATTATATTCTGTTTCTTTTGTCCAGTATTGCAGTAATAATAAATGGCGGATAACCTGTTCTAAAAGACTGGCTACCGCATTTTTCTTTTCTTTGCCCAAATCCTCTAATTCCTCGATTAAATGTTCTAAGTCTAGCTGTTGAAATTGATGATTTCTAAGCAAGCTAATGGTTTCTCCTAGCCATTGAGAGTCATCAAGCTCGTAGAGTTGTTTTAATTGATGAACACCTAGCATAATTGATTATCTCCGTCTTGATTTTGTTGAATTTAGATTACTCTAACTAGATTGATGTTTGAGCGTAGCTATTCCTAATTGCAAAACCTCTAAAACCTTGGCTAAGTCACCGGCTAATAAGGCATCCCTATCTAACCATAATCCAGGGAAGATCTGGGAACAAATTATCCCTTCTGAGTTCGGTTCAAGTTTAATATATTCTTCATTTGTTAATCTAAACCAATCAAATTCTCCATCTTCAACTCGCCAGACTAGATATTCTTGCACTTGGTTACGACGATAAACATTGAGTTTTTGATGTAAGTCAAGGGAGACGGTACTCGCTGCAATTTCAACGATTAACTCTGGCGCACCTTCGACATAACCATCCTCACTAATCGTTGATTGTCCACCATTTTTAATTCTTAATAGTGCATCGGGTTGAGGTTCATTGTCAGTATCAAGACGAACCGTACAATTATCACCTAATTGCAGATTGGGAGTAAAGGCTTTATACACACTTAGCCAACCTATAATATCAGCATGAGGTTCACCATGATTCGTAATTCTTAGGGGAGAAGCCATAATATAAACAATTCCTTCAATGAGTTCTGCTTTTTTTAGATTTGGCATAGCCTTATATCTACGCTCGAATTCACGACGAGTAAGCTTATCCCCATTTTCTAGGCGTGGAATGGTTAATTGAGGAGAAATTGTTGTAGTTGCTATCATTGATTGTCTCCATTAGCAGTTTTATCTTTTTGAGTATCTTGATATCAGGGAAGTTTAGTAGTTAACATAAGATTTACTCCAATTTACCAAAGAGTTTATGATAGTAAAGTCTAACATTTTCAATTCTCGTCTTTTCTAATTCTTGTTGGGCTGTCCCTACCCATATTTTGGGCATAATATCTTGATGCTGATAAAAGCTATGAACTCTTTGGGCGGTATCATTAAGCTTGAAGTAATTGGTTAAATCTTGACGATTTTTGAGACGGCAGTAAAGCACTGGGTTATTATTTGTTTTGGAAAAGCCAAAACCAAATAAGCTTGTTGCTTTAAGAGGTTCTAAAACAAATTTGGGGAGATGTCGCCATACTTTGTCTTGAGTTTCTGGTTTAAAAAAGTCTGTTTCTGCAACTTCAGGGTAAATCTTGATCGCACTACGGCCATCAAAATAGAAATCAAAGCCGACAATGGAAAGAAAATCTCGTACAGCTATTAAATCATCACTATCACTGGTTAACAATAATGCTTGGTTGATTTTTTCAGGATAATCTTTTAGCCTGATGTGCATTTTTAAACTAGAATCAGCAAGATTAGTCCTTAAATCAATACCCGTACTGAAAACCGTGATTTTACTGAAATTAAAATTAAGTCCTAAGAACTGCTGTAATAAAGAATAGTCTAATTTAACACCAACCCGATTTTCAACTTGCCGAAAAAAAGCTAAAGACTGCGCTAGATAGTTTTGCCATTCCTGGGCTTGATCTCTAAAAAAGAGCATAAACCGTGAGGCAATGAGTTTATCTAATTCTATCTTACAAGAGGCTTCAATAGTACAATCGCCCTCAACCCCCATCACGAAATCTTCAAACAGCCGTAGAGGATAAATCGGCTCAACATCGAAAGCTTGTTGATGGTTACGAATAAATTGTAGCCTTTGCTCTTTGAGGGAGCTTTTTTGAATGTCAGCAACTATCATAATGACCAGTTTTTAGATTGTTAAAGGAATATTTTAGGTAAGGTGAGATTCCGTCTGCATAATATAATCCTGGTGACTTAGGCAATATTCACAGCGATTTCCTGCCCGTTGTTTAACTTTTTGGCGTAAGGTTTCTGTGAGAAAACTCATGGTATTAAAGGCTCTCTCAAACCTCGTTTAACGGCTTCAGCTAAGGCTATTGACTTTCTTAATTGTCCCATTTGGTAAATTGAGATTAAAACTAATAATTCATAGCCTTCGGCTTCGGTTAAGCCCGTATTTTTTCCCTTAGCTTGTAACTCTCCTAAGCGTTGATTCTGAACAGCATCCATTTTTGAATTAGCTAATTCAATAACTTCGGAATCTAAAAGATGGGAAACTTCAAGATGATTGCCCACAGCTGAGAGATTATTAAAGGTAGGCAAAATGATTTCTAAGGTATCAATTAAAACCTCTGATAACTCTCGTTCTGTAGCCTTTCCTAAACATTGGGCTGATTCAAGTAAACTGACTGGTAAATTAATAGTAATCTGAGTCATTTGTGATGTATGAATAAGTAAATCTTACTTTAATCATAGCTCATCTAATTCTGTCAAAGGTACAAACCCAAGGAGAAGAATACCGCTATCCGATAACCCTGGGGAAGTAAGCTATTGGCACGGGTTCATCTCCCTGAACCTAAGTCTTCTAACACTGGTAATTCAAGGAAAAGGGGAACCGAGAAGAGAAACAACCTCTGCTCCCCTGCTCCCTCTCTCCCCTGCTCCCTTGCTTCTTCGTGCCAGGTATCCGAAAGCCCTGAATTAACTAGGGTTGTACGTCAATTCCTTGAGGCGAATCGTGCGCCTTGGCAAGGAGAAAAAGACTTTTGACCTGATTTGATGTTCGTGCTAGAATCAAGGGGACTACTCTGCGTCGTCTCCCGCAAAAGGATTATGGCTAAACGGTCCAAACAAAGTCAAACGGGGAGCGATCGCATTGCCAGCATCACGAGAGACGGTAGCGGTATTTTCCCGTTGGACAGGAGCAGCGTTACGAGGGGTCAGTTTTTTGGTTTTCATGGGGTAAATTCTCCAATGATGTTAATTAATTTAATTAACCAGCCTTGACATCTTCTTGTCAATAGTTTTTTGTGAAGTTTTTGTGAAGTTTTTGTTGAGTTTTTGTTAAGTTTAGATCAGCTTAAATTTCCCGAAGAAACCCCCAGCCGATGCTACTGGGGAGCAGGGAAGAATGATACCCTTAGCTTGATGCGATCGCTTTCTTAATCAAGATCAAACATAGCATCTAAATCTCTATATCCACTGACTACTCTTGCGATTTCAATTCCGTTTTCAAGAGGGAAATAAAATATCAGATAATCTTCTACTGGAAAACTTCGTAAACTAGGGATTAACTCATCGCGCCTACGTCCCAGATTGGGGAATTTAGCTAATTTTTTACAAGCCTGTTGGATTTTTTCTTTTAAAATTCTAGCAGCTTGCGGATTTTTCCCAGCCAAGTAACTATTAACTTGCTTTAAATCCAATCTAGCTGAGGGTGAGAAAATAATCTTTGATATTATTTCTGACTCATCGGGAAACCCTTAGCCTCTATTTGTTGTAAATCCTCTTCTAATTCTGAAAAAACCTCTTCGGCATTAATTCCTTCCTGTCGTCTTAATTCCTCAACGCCAATCATAACTTCCCGTTTCAATTCTTCAAATCTTCCTCGGTAAATTCTGTCTCTTTCTGCCAATAAACTCAATCCCTCTTGAATAACGGCTAAATCATCTTGATATTTTCCTGTTTTAATTTGTTGAGCAATCAAATCTTCTATTTCTGGTGTCCGTTGGATAGTGTTCATCGCTTCTCCTGATTACCTTTATATCATCCTAATCGAGTATTATAGCGCAGACTTTTTAGCATCTTATATTTTTAACAGATTTTCGGGTTTATCTCCCTGAATCTAAGTCTTCTAGCACCCGTGAGTCAAGGAAAAGGGGAACCGAGAAGAGCAAAAACCTGTACTCCCCTGCTCCCTCTCTCCCCTGACCCCTTGCTTCTCCACCGTCAATTACAAGGAAGCAACCGTGCGCCTTGGCAAGGAGAAAAAGACTTTTGACCTGATTTGAGGTTCGTGCTAGAATCGGGCAGATTACTCTGCGTCGTCTACCGCAAACGGCAGTTCGTACCACTCTTTACAATTTCCCTCCCCATCCTCTTGCACACAAAAAGTTCCCCAATCAAGTTGAATGATCGCATTACCATCGCGAGAGACGGTAGCGGTATTTTTCCGTTGCACAGGAGCAGCGTTACGAGGGGTTAGTTTTTGGGTTTTCATGGGGTAAATCCTCCAATGATGTTAATTAATTTAATTAAGCGGCCTTGACATCTTCTCGTCAATAGTTTTCCGTGAAGTTTTTGTGAAGTTTTTGTGAAGTTTTGTTAAGTTTAGATCTGATCAGCTTAAATTTCCCGAAGAAAACCCCGGCTCTTCTAGGTTCTGTGTGATAAGTTTAACTTACAATATGATCGATCAATCTTTGTGTCCTTTGTGTCTTTGTGGTTCGTTCCACCCCCTCGCTAGGAGGAATGTATCTTAGAATACACTTTACCCACCAAATCCAAGAGAGCCATTTTTTGTTCAAGTTGAGCATTACGCTTGACAAATTTACGAAATGATCGTTTAAACTTCTCTGTTGCAATAATCTTTCTCATTCATCTTCTGTTAATTTGGCTTTTAATTCATTAATAATATCTTCTAAGGGTTGAGGTTTTAATTCTCCTCTTTGAAAAGCCTCCCTTGCTTCTTTAGCATTTTGGGCTATTTCTTCTCGATAGGATTCTATCATTTGATTTTTGATGATTTCTATTAACATTTCTCTCTGTTCAATCGGTAGTTGATTAACTGTTATAAGAGCTTGTTCTAATGTTATCATAATTGATCCTCTTTTGATTTAAGTAATAATTTTAACTGATTGGCATCTTGAATATTAGAATAAGCAATCCGATTATTGATGCTTTCTAAATCTTTCTTTGCTCTTGAAGATATTAAAATAACGGTCATAATTTAATATCCACAATTCTGAAGATTGTTTGCTTTTAATCTGTTGATGAATTCTCTACCATGAAAACTTTCCCCACGTTTCAACTCTTGCACCCCAATCATGAATTTCCGTTTCAATTCTTCAAATCTTCCTTGGCACATTCTGTCTCTTTTTGCCAATAAACGCAATCCCTCTTCAATAACGACTAAATCATCTTGATATTTTCCTGTTTTGATTTGTTGAGCAATCAAATCTTCTATTTCCGGTGTCAGTTGGATAGTGTTCATCGCTTCTCCTAATTACCGTGCTATCATCTTAATCCAGTATTATAGCGCCGACTTTTTAGCATCTTATAGTTTTAACAGATTTTGGACAGAATGCGAGATAGACGGGTTCATCTCCCTGAGTCTAAGTCTTCTAGCACTCTTAAGCTAAGGAAAAGGGGGACTTAAGAAGAGCAACAACCAGTACGTACTCCCCTGCTTCCCTGCTTCCCTATCCTGCTTTTGTTATAGATGAAGAAAAAGCTTGATTAGCTTGAGCATAAATTTTTAACGCCACAGACATTTGTTCTGGTGCAGTTTCTCCCTGGGATTGAAACCAAGCAAAAGTTTCTGGATCTATTTCGACTTTTACAGTAACAATATCTTCAGGTAGTCGCAATTGTGCTTTAACCCAAAAATCTTCTGATAGGGGAGGAATATCAGAAGTATCAATATCCTCATCTTTCATTGCATCAATTCTACTTCAATCTGTTTTTGAGATATTGCTCATAATGTTGTCCTTCGTAAGATAATGCTTTTCTTAAGGATATAATGCGAATTGTTTGATCGTCAGGTTCAGTATAGACAATAACAACGACTCGTCCATCTAGTAAACCAATAGCCACAAAGCGAGCTTCTCCATAATTCTCTCGCTCATCCAATTCAACAACCATTGGCAAGTTAAAGATAGGATAGGGGTTCATCTATCCGAATCTAAGTCTTCTAGCACCCGTGAGTGGAGGGTTTCGGACGCTTCCCCAAGCTCGGCGTTTATCGGCCAAGCAAGTTGACACAATTTTTGCCTTACTTTTATGAAACCACCCTGCTAAATACCCCTTAAAAAGGGGTATTTAAAGCTGAAAAAAGGGGCTTTGCGCCCCCAAAAATCTTTAGTCAACGGCTTAAAAATCTACACCAGACTATAGACAATTACTAAACCCAAAACTGCGGCAAAGACAATTAAAGCGTAGAATTGGGCGCGACCATTTTCGAGGTATTTGAGACCTTCACCACTGACAAGAGTAGCTAAACCAGTTAAATTCACTGCCCCATCGATAACGCGATAATCCACTTCCATAATTTGCCGTGCGAGACGACGACAACCCTGGACGAAAACTCGATCATAGAGATTATCAATGTACCATTTGTTCAGGGAAAAACGATACAAAACGGGGAATTTTTCCGCAATAGTTGCGGGGTCAATTTTCTTCTGGAGATACATCAAAGAAGCGACAGTAATCCCGATTAAAGCAATCCCCACCGAATTACCCGCCATAATCAGAAACTCTGTCCAATCAAAAGCATGAACTTCTTCCACTACTTCGTTAGGAACATGAATAAAACCCTCGAAGAAATTCTGCCAAGGTTTACCCACCAAACCGATTAACAAAGAGGGAACCGCCAAAATCATTAGAGGTAAAGTCATCGTAATTGGCGATTCGTGGGGTTCATGGGCATGATGGCCGTGGTTGTCTTCTTCCTGTGCTTCCGAGTCCAATTGCTTAACATTCATTGCCCCCGGTCCAAAAGCCGGAATCGCGCCCGCATTGGCTAACAGTCGGCGTTTAATCTCCTTATTAGTGCCTCTAAACTCCCCTTCAAAGGTGTTAAAGTACATCCGGAACATATAAAAAGCTGTTAAACCCGCAGTGGCCCAACCGATTAACCATAAGGACGGGTTCGCCTCAAAAGCTAAACCGAGAATTTCATCCTTCGACCAGAAACCAGCGAAAGGAGGAATCCCACAGATGGCCAGAGTTCCCACTAGGAAAGTTAGGGCAGTAATAGGCATATACTTGCGTAAACCGCCCATCATCCGCATATCTTGCGCTAAAACCGGCTCATGACCGACCACATCCTCCATACCGTGGATGACCGAACCGGAACCGAGGAACAACATCGCCTTAAAATAAGCGTGGGTCATCAGGTGGAATAATCCCGCACTATAAGCACCGATACCCATAGCCATAACCATGTAACCCAATTGGGAGATGGTGGAATAGGCTAAACCCTTTTTGATATCATTCTGGGTGAGGGCGATACTTGCCCCTAGAAAGGCAGTAAAGGCCCCCGTCCAAGCAATTACCGTCATCGCCGTGGGAATTGGCTCAAAAACGGGATACATCCGAGCAATCAGGAAAACTCCGGCGGCCACCATCGTGGCGGCGTGAATCAGGGCCGAAATCGGGGTCGGACCTTCCATGGCATCCGGTAGCCAGACATGAAGGGGAAATTGGGCTGATTTGGCCACGGGTCCCAGGAAGACTAAAACGGCGAATAATGCCGCTAAACTGCCGGCAATGGCTCCAGAAGAGACTAATTCCTCCAGACGTTCACCCATGATATCAAACTCGAAGCTACCGGTGGCCCAGAAAAGCCCCAGCATTCCCAGTAATAAGCCAAAATCGCCGACGCGGTTGGTAACAAAGGCTTTTTGACAGGCCTCGGCAGCCGCCGGACGAGTGAACCAGAAACCTACCAGCAGATAGGAACACATCCCCACCAATTCCCAGAAAATGTAGATCTGGACGAGGTTGGGACTGATGACCAAACCGAGCATAGAACTGCTAAAAATGCTCAGATAGGCGTAAAAACGCACATAACCGGGGTCGTGGGCCATGTAACCATCGGTATAAATCATCACCAAAAAGGCCACGGTGGTGACGATAACCGACATTAAAGCGCTGAGATGATCGATCGTATAACCCATTTTCAGGTGAAAGTTACCCGCCGATGCCCAATCGATCATTTGGGTATAGGGAGCGTGTCCATTGATTTGACTCCACAGCAGTGCAAAAGACAGCACCATCGACGCACCGAGGGTAGAAATGATTAATACAGCATTCACCTGTCGCAGACGATTGGTGACTTCATTAAAGGAAATTAAGCCCGCACCGACTAGGGTAGCGCCTACCAAGGGTAGGACGGGAACTAGCCACGCGTACTGATAAAGCGGTTCCATTCAGTAATACCTAGTTTACAATTTCACACTATTTGGTTTATCCTCATCTATTGTGACATAGGTTAATTCTTAAGAAAGTGTTTATACCTAGTTTTGCTCAACAGGGCGGCGAAAGGTCAAAGGATCTTATCGATTTGGCAGTTTAGCGAGCGGGACGGTAATTTTTAGGGAGAAGCAGCAAAATTATCGAATAACCACGAAAGCAAGGAAACGATTAAACCAGCAGAAAAGGAAATTATCGCCACGATCGCCTCGCTGCCAAGATAACGGGATAAAAAACTGCCTTGAATTTGGGCGATCGGTAGTCGCGGATTTAACCCCACTTGGATGCTGTTGGTATTGCCGGAAACGCTCACTTCTAAACCTTGTGATGCTTCGGTAAATTGAATTTTTGGGGAAAGAAAAAGAAAATAGATAAGCCTATTGCGATGACACCCATCAGATTATCAGATTCTGGAATGGTTGCTGCTGTAGTAACAGAAACCAGAGCCTGATTAGGAGAAAAAAGCGCAAAGGTACGGGTTGCATCAATAGCGATTCCATATATATCGGGATCAATATTGTAACTTATCGTGCAAGCGCACATTCCTCCGTTTTGATACATCTGCTCCAATAATTCTTGCCATTTACGACCTTGATAATACGATCCATAATTTCCCAGGACAGCACCAAACAAATCAGAAGGATAAGTAAAATTGCCTTGGCTATCAATGACCCTCAAACCCAAGAAGGCAGATTGTTGGGGAATAACATAATTCCCTGTGTTTTGCGTCTCACCTAAAGCAATTAAAGCGGGATAAGTCGTTGTTAGGACATTATCAATGGCATTCCGTGCCGCTTCTGCACCCTGAGCATTTAGCCAAAAGGTGGGTTGCAGATTTAAATTAGAGGGATTGCCGAATAAATTGCTAAAAGTATCCTGAACAAAATTAACATTGTAGGAAGAATTATTGACGACTAGATCTTTAATGCCGGTGATATTTCCCTGGGTGTTAAACTGAACAGTAGCCGCTTTAGCTGAGGATAGCGTAAAGCTGAAAACTGAAGCTAAAATCGTTAAACCGAGGATTTTAGTCTGTTTAAACATGATTCTTTCTGTACTTAGGATAGTTAAAGTAACCCATCTGTTATAGCACAAAATATTCCTAGGTTCTCCCTGAATACTACTTTCTTTGAGGCAGCAAGCAGCCCAGTTTTGCTCAATAGGGCGGCGAAAGGTCAAAGTATCTTATCAATTTGGCAGTTTAGCGAGCGGGACGGTAATTTTTAGGGAGAAGCGGGAAAATTATCGAATAACCACGAAAGCAAGGAAACAATCAAACCGCCAGAAAAGGAAATTATCGCCACGATCGCCTTGTTAGCAAGATAACGCGATAAAAAACTGCCTTGAATTTGGGCGATCGGTAGTCGCGGATTTAACCCCACTTGGATGCTGTTGGTATTGCCAGAAACGCTCACTTCTAAACCTTGTGATGCCTCGGTAATCTGCAAGTTTTCCCCCGTGGTTTTTAGTTTGAGGTTTTGGTTGCTATCCTCTCGGATAATTTTTATCTGATTTAATATCTCTACTCCAGGTTTCTCGACGATCAGGAATTGATTTTCTTCTAGCTTAAGATCCTGTTGAGCCATCCGGATATTACCAGAAATAATTGTCGATTCCACTAAGTCATCTCTCACATTATTACCGGTGATAATCGGTCGCTCAAATCTAACATTATTAACTTTAATATTGCGCCAAAAAATAGGCTGTTCTTGATCTGGAGAAAGTTGTTCTTTATCTTGAGAAAGTTGTAAATTAACATCGATCGCTTGTTGTATTTCTAATTTAAATTCGGTGGTACTGAGATTAAATTCGAGGGGAATATCCTCTTTTTTTTGGGGTAAATTAGCAATTTTATAACCAGAGAGAGTTATTTTAATCGGGGTGCTGCTAGGGTTAAATGATAAATTTACTGGTTGAGAATTTGGCTGCAAACTAAAAGCCAAACGATTATTAAAAGGAGCATATTTGAGATTTTTAACTCTAGTTTCTTTTTGTAAACGGAGTTCTTGCAGGATAAAATCCGCCGTCGGGGTAATTGTTAAAGTGCTATTTTCCCGGATTGATTCAATTTCTAGTCGCTCTCGTTTATTCAGTTCGGGATCGGCAAGACTGCTAAAGGTACCAGCGAGGGTAAATTTTTTCAGTCCCGATAGCTCTATTTGGGAAAGATTATAGACATCTTTGAGCAATAAACTTTCGTTTTCTTGACAGGTAAAACTAAAGCTTTTTACCAATAAATTGCCTTCAAAGTTTTGTTTAACTGGGATAATTCCCCAAAAAATCGACAGGAAAACCAGTGCTAGAGTAACTATAAAAACTGTGCAAAACTTGAGATTTTTCCTGATAAATCGCCAGAAACTTTTAAAATTATGCTTGGACTTCATTTTAGCCACTGGGGATTATGTTCAAAAGTTATATTAATCGGGGCATTTCTGGGAGGAGCATCATCTTGTTCTAATAAAGCTTTGACTCGCAATTCGTACAATCCCGCCTTAGCCAGTTTACCATCAGAAGTACGACCATCCCAAGTAAAGAAAATTTCTCCTTTTGGTTGCCAGTTAGGGCGAGAAGTCTCATAGATAACCTCGTTGTTCTGGAGGATTTGTAATTCTTTGATCTGGCTACGCACATCAGAAAAAAGGACGATATCGTAGGTTGTTGCCTGATTAAAAATAACTGGCAAATAGATCAATTTACCGTCACTGATAGAGGCCGTGGCCCGCAGACTTTCAAGGGCGATATCTTCGCGATCAATAACATAGTTAGACCATTTAAATTGATAGCGAGAACCTTGGGGACGCAAGGTGAGGGGATCGAGTTGATAATTTTTTGGCACAGAACGCACTATCACTTTTGGCGCTCGGTTATTACGACTAGGCACTTCCAACTTTAGGGAGTCAGTCATCTCCCGAATCCGGCCGATAGAAAGGGAAATAAGACTAAAACTGCTCGCAATATCGATCGGAGCTATTCCCTCACAGCGCTTGTCATTATCTCTCTGGATATAGTTGCTAGATCTAGTATTTCCCGTCCCACAGTTTTGAGCTTGAATAGGGAAGAACGAGACCAAAATAAGACTAAGAATTGTTAAGTTAAGGACAATAAATGATTTTTTCATGGTACAACCACCTGCCATTGAGCTAATTTTTGGAGAACTCGATCGATTGGGTAAGCGAAACCGATACCGGGAGAATCGATTTGGGACTCGTTAATCGTTTTAAACATCAATCCGATCACCCGCATTTCCTGATCGAATACTGGACTACCAGACCCCCCCACGGCCAGACTCACATCGATTAATAAATTGCCGCTACTAGACTGAATGCCGATGGTAATCGCCTCGTACTTCGACCAATCTTTTGATTCAGGATGTCCGATGATAGAAATCGGTGTGTTTGGGGCAATTTCGCCTTGATGAAAGGTTAAAGGACTGATATCGTCTGGTAAACCCGTGACTTCCAGCAAAGCTAAATCCAAGTTTTCTTGGGGTTGGGTGATGTAAATTATTTTAGCCACTACACGATCGCGCGGGAGGTTGGGTAGATTTTCGCCGTAATAGGGTTCCACTTCCAGATTATCGCCCCTCTGTTCCGTGTCGCGATCGACCACCACATGACGATTAGTGATAATCCACACCGTTGTTCCCCGGCGTTTGACCACATAACCCGTACCGTAGGCAGTCCCCTTGGCGTTACCGGTAAAGACCACACTGATTTTAACGATCGATCGCTTGATCCGGGTGAGGGGATCCTCTTGGCGTAAATATTTAGTATTATTCAAAGCGATGATCTGCTCCGGTTGTTGCTGCAACGATAACAAGCGCCGGGCCTCTTGCAGGTTATTGCTGGCAAATTCAAACTTCGGATCGATTTTCGTCGCCTTCTCGAACTCAGCGATCGCTGCCTCTAGCTTGCCCTGTTCCTGTAGGAGCCGACCCAAATTATTATGGGCAAGGGTGTGAACGGTAGTCGGGGTGGCAGAGGTATCATCGGGTAAACTTAAAGCCTTGCGGTACATTTCGATCGCTTCCGTCAGTTTTTTCTGGTCTCTCAGCACGTTGCCAAGGTCGTTGTAAGCATCGACATACTTATCATCAAGAGCGAGCGCCCTGCGGTACATTTCCTCCGCTTCCGTCAGTTTTTTCTGGTCTCTCAGCACTAGACCGAGATTTCTGTAGGCATTGACATACTTATCATCAAGAGCGAGCGCCCTACGGTACATTTCCTCGGCTTCCGTCAGTTTTTTCTGGTCCCTCAGCACGTTACCGAGACCGTTGTAGGCAAAGACATACTTATCATCAAGAGCGAGCGCCCTACGGTACATTTCCTCCGCTTCCGTCAGTTTTTTCTGGTCCCTCAGCACGTTACCGAGATTGTAGTAGGCACTGACATACTTATCATCAAGAGCGAGCGCCCTACGGTACATTTCCTCGGCTTCCTTCAGTTTTTTCTGGTCCCTCAGCACGTTACCGAGACCGTTGTAGGCAAAGACAAACTTATCATCAAGAGCGAGCGCCCTACGGTACATTTCCTCCGCTTCCGTCAGTTTTTTCTGGGCCCTCAGCACGATACCGAGATTGTAGTAGGCATTGACATACTTATCATCAAGAGCGATCGCCCTACGGAACATTTCCTCGGCTTCCTTCAGTTTTTTCTGGTCATACAGCACGTTACCGAGACCGTTGTAGGCATTGACATACTTATCATCAAGAGCGATCGCCCTACGGAACATTTCCTCGGCTTCCTTCAGTTTTTTCTGGTCATACAGCACGTTACCGAGACCGTTGTAGGCATAGACATACTGATCATCAAGAGCGAGCGCCCTACGGTACATTTCCTCCGCTTCCGTCAGTTTTTTCTGGTCCCTCAGCACGTTACCGAGACCGTTGTAGGCATAGACATACTTATCATCAAGAGCGAGCGCCCTACGGTACATTTCCTCGGCTTCCGTCAGTTTTTTCTGGTCCGACAGCACGTTACCGAGACCGTTGTAGGCATAGACATACTGATCATCAAGAGCGAGCGCCCTACGGTACATTTCCTCGGCTTCCGTCAGTTTTTTCTGGGCCCTCAGCACGATACCGAGATTGTAGTAGGCATTGACATACTTATCATCAAGAGCGATCGCCCTACGGTACATTTCCTCGGCTTCCGTCAGTTTTTTCTGGTCCGACAGCACGAGACCGAGATTGTTGTAGGCATTGACATATTTATCATCAAGAGCGATCGCCCTACGGTACATTTCCTCGGCTTCCGTCAGTTTTTTCTGGTCCGACAGCACGTTACCGAGACCGTTGTAGGCATAGACATACTGATCATCAAGAGCGAGCGCTCTACGGTACATTTCCTCCGCTTCCGTCAGTTTTTTCTGGTTCCTCAGCACGTTACCGAGATTGTTGTAGGCAGGGACATACTGATCATCAAGAGCGAGCGCTCTACGGTACATTTCCTCGGCTTCCGTCAGTTTTTTCTGGTCCCTCAGCACGAGACCGAGATTGTTGTAGGCAGGGACATACTGATCATCAAGAGCGAGCGCCCTACGGTACATTTCCTCCGCTTCCGTCAGTTTTTTCTGGTTATACAGCACGAGACCGAGATTGTTGTAGGTTTCTGGAAGTTTTGGATCGAGAGCGAGAGCTTTTTGACAGAAAATCAGTGCTTCGTCTAACTTATTTTGACGGAATAGCGCAGCGCAGAGATTGCTAAAAGCCAAAGCACTGTTAGGATCAAGCTGAATAATTTGTCGCCAGATTCTTTCGGCTTCCGGGTATTTTTTTTGCGCTTGAGCAGTTTCACCCTGTTGCCATAACTGCTCTAGTGTTTGTGCCACTGTTGTCGGCGGCATGATCATCAATGCCAAAGTTAACACCCAAGCCAGCCGCACCACTTTCATAAGCTGATTTAAAATATTCCATCTATATGTTAACAGATAGCAATGGAGTCAGGAACATTGCTGCATCTTAGTCGGTTAAGTAAGTAGTTATAATTACATTGAAGATAGATTTTACCTCTGATCCCCCCTGCCCCCCTTGATAAGGGGGGTGCTGATCCCCCCTGCTACCTTGATAAGGGGGGTGCTGATCCCCCCTGCCCCCCTTGATAAGGGGGGTGTTTGACAACTTTTAACACCTACTTACTTATACTTATAATGAATCAACCTAACGAAATTCAAAGGCAGCAACATCAGAGATTTACAGAGATTTTTAATCAGGGAAAACAGCGTTATATTCAAGCTGTCGGCAATAGCAAAAGCTATCTTTCCAGTGTCAAAGGAAAAGATTATTTATCAGACGAAGAAAGATAAGAAGCGAAACAATTACTCAAACAAATATTTCAAACCCCAACAATCCAACTTAATCAGCGTGATTCAGACATGGCTAGAGGAAATAGAGGTGTAGATGAACTAAAAAGTTAGTCAATAGTGGGTAAAATGTTTGTGTATAGGACATTTTTTCCCCATGACTAAACCCTTAGACTCCCTGAAACAGCCCAATCCCTCGGAAAAAACAGCCCCTAGAGATGATTGGTTAGATAGCGAACTATCTCGTTTAGAAGATTATGAACCTTACGATTGGGGAGAAATAGATCCCTTAATGTTAGGCAAACCCGTACAATATGTTTCTAGTATTGGCTTAGTTGTCGAGGGTGGCAAAGATTAATGTCCGATCCGATAGTTGTTGGAGATGTGGTTATCGCCAGATTCCCGACGCAAAATCCCCAAGGCAGAGAACAGGAAGGAATTCGTCCCGCTTTAGTTATTGGAGTTCCTCAAAAGTTGGGCATTCCTCGTTTTCCTCTGATTATAGTTGCTCCCATGACTAGCGATCGCAACCAAATTTGGGCAGCTGCTTCACCCACTTTATATCCTCAATTGGCGACTGGTGAAGCTGGCTTACCCCAAAATTCTATTATTCTTTTAGATCAGGTACGAGCGATCGACTCAAATAGGATAGTACGCTATTTGGGATCTCTTTCAAGCGATCGATACAGAAGAATTTTCAATAGCCTTCAAACTATGTTGCTTCCTTAACAACAAATTCATCGAACCCGACAACCCTGCCACCGAAATTTACTTATTCAGGTATTAGATACCCTAGCTGATCCATCTGCCAACCTAACTGAGTTGGCTGCTGATAAACCTTTTTTAAAGTGTTAATATCCCGGCTAGAAATCGGGGCAATATCTCTAGTTTGAGCGAAATACATCACATCCGTCTCTAGGGGACTATGACCCCAAATTCCCAAAGCGTGACCTAATTCGTGCCGCGCTGCCGCTAAGGCCGACCGATCGGCTAAATTAGGACTAATCTGGATACTCATCCGATGAGTTAAGCGATTTTCCTTGACAAAAATCTCGTATTGTGTTATGGCAGAACGCACCCGAGGCAGTTCTAACTTACCCGTTTCGGCATTAAAACGGACTCCCGAGGGCGGTAACTCCCGTTTAATGAGGATATCGGCCAATTCTGCCCGATTTACCAACTCCATCGGCAAATACTGCCCCCATTCAGCGATCGCCTGTTGTACCAAACTCAGCCAAGAACTGCGATCGCTCTGAAGATAAATCTTCACGGGAAATTGCGACCAAATCAACGCCCCCACGGGGCTGATTTCCACGGCATCAAAATAATCCCCGGACTGGTTTTGCTCTTGCCATTGGGCTAAATTAGCGGGTAAAGGATGGGTTTTTAACTCTGGTAGCGATCGACTGTCGGCGATCAAAGAATAGGAAAACAGCAAAAGACTCGCCAAGGCTGCGAGTCCTAGAAAAGAGAACCAACCTCTTAGCATTTAGCGATTTAACCAGCCGGCGCTCAGTACAATAGTTAGGGTGATAAATACCGTCCCCAACGCCCAAGTCACCTGATTTAAGGTTTTTTCCGCCGTTTTTGCGCTGGTAAAAATCTGTGATTGGCCGCCAATACCGCCAATACCATCCCCTTTGGGACTGTGTAATAACACCAAAATCGCCAGAAAGGCCGCCGCCAGCGCCCAAATAATCTGTACTACCAGCACCACTGTCATGATTATTACTCTCTATTTTCCATTACAAAGTATAGCAGTTATCAAGCCGTCAGCTTTGAATTAGTTATCAACTGGAGTCCTCTTCATCCTCTATATCCTCAAGTGTTAGTGGTGCTTGGGCGCTATGGCGAACATATAACACATAAACCGTACTATCTCTAATTGTAAAAAGCACTCGATAGACATTTTTACCTTTCCCATAAAAAAGTTGTCGGACTTCTTTGGGTAGAAAAATCGTCTGTTCGAGCGCTAAAGCACAACGAGTTGGTTTCTCTTGCAGAGTCGCAATAGCATTCATTAATCCTCGAAACCAACGGTCAGCAAACTCAGCATTATAACCTCGATACCAGCGATAGGCTTTTTCGATCTGTGCCGTGGCAGTTGGGGTAATTTCAACCTGAAATACCATATTTTTCGGCCATTTCTTGGGCAAAATCGGCAAGAGGACGGGTTTTACCGGAATTTATCTCCTCGAAACCTTGCTGAATCCCCTCAATGCTCTCTAAATACTCCATCAGTTGTCTGAGCTTACTAGGATCGATTTGATCGAGAAAAGTCACCAGCACTTGTGAGCGATCGCTAATATCATTGGGTAACTCGGTTAGGTGTATTTGTCCATCTCGATAAACACCTTCGATGGTTTTCAGCATAAAATTCCCCTTTATTGACTTTTTACTCGTTAAAGCGAGATGCGGACGGGAGTGCGACTGGCTTTAATTTCCACTTCGGCTGGTTTAATCAGCGATCGCCCTGTCATTTCTATCGGGACGGGAATTTGGAGAATTTCTAGGATAGTGGGGGCAATATCGGCTAAACGACCATCATCCCGCAGCTGCACATCGCCACCGTGGCCGGGTATTTTTCTCCCTTCCCCTTCAATTAAAATTAAAGGAACGGGATTAGTCGTGTGGGCCGTCCAAGGATTACCCGACTCATCCACCATCGTTTCGGCGTTACCGTGGTCGGCGGTGATTAACACTGTTCCCCCCAATTTATTGATGCTACTTAACAACTTAGCCAAGCATAGATCCACCGTTTCCACTGCTTTCATGGCCGCATCTAAAATGCCCGTATGACCCACCATATCGGGGTTAGCGTAATTGACTACCACCAGACTATAGATCCCCTGTTCGATCGCCCCACAGACCGCTGCTGTCACCGCGGCTGCCGACATGGCCGGAGCTTGGTCATAGGTGGCGACTTTTGGACTGGGAATTAATTCGCGCACTTCTCCCTCAAAGGGTTTTTCTAACCCCCCATTAAAAAAGTAGGTGACGTGGGGATATTTTTCGGTTTCCGCACAACGAAACTGTTTTAATCCCTGTTGAGCGATCACCTGTCCTAAAATATTATTTAAATTCTGGGGAGCAAAGGCCACATCTACCGGTAATTTCGGATCGTATTGGGTGAAAGTGACAAAACTGAGCGGAGAAATTAAATCTCGCTCGAAATCTTCAAAATCGGGCATAGTCAGGGCATAACATAACTGTCTAGCTCGATCGGGACGGAAATTATAGAATATCACCCCATCGCCTGCTTCGATCGCCCCTGGTGCAATTCTGGTGGGGGGAATAAATTCATCGGTAATATTTTGATCATAAAATGCCTGTAATACTTCAGTAATCGATCGCCCGTCAATACCTTGATCACTGGTCATCACGTTATAGGCTTTTTCCACCCGATCCCAACGGCGATCCCGATCCATGGCATAATAACGCCCACTGAGAGTCACCATGCGACCGAGACTGATCTTATTAATATGTTCTTGAATCCGTTTAATCGCCGGCATTCCGTCGGTGACATTGGTATCGCGACCATCGGTGATGACATGAATGCAGACATCGCTAATCCCTTGCACTTTCGCTAAGTCTAATAATCCCAGTAAGTGATCGAGATGGGAATGGACTCCTCCCTCAGAACATAAACCAATTAGGTGTAATTTGCTTTTTTTAGGGCGAATCTCGTCGCAGAGTTTTAATAAAGCCTGATTTTGTTGAATCGAACCATCTTCGATCGCATCGGAAATTCGTACTAATTCCTGTGGTACAACTCGCCCCGCTCCGATATTCAGGTGGCCAACTTCCGAGTTGCCCATCTGTCCTTCTGGTAGTCCCACATCCTTAGCGGAGGTGCGGATGAAGGTGTGGGGATACACTTCCCAGAGACTATCCATAATCGGGGTTTTCGCCATTGCGATCGCATTATCCGACCTTTGCGGGCGATAACCCCAACCATCAAGGATAACCAGCACGACTGGGGATATAGGTGCGTGGGTCATGATATACAGTCCTAAATCAAGAGTGGATTTCCATGCACTAAGATAATATCATCGAAACTTCCATTGATCACCGGTGTCGAGGCGATCAACCCCCTAATGTCAGCAAATGATGGGGTAGTGGGCATTTCAGTTAGGAATGAGGATTTAATAAATTGCAAATCTAGAACAACTGTGGCTTTGCCGTGTAATTCCATTGAGGAAGTGGGGTGATAGGGAAGTGGGGTGTGGGGAGAAACAATTCATCACTTGAGAGTTAAGTACCTAAGCAAAATTAATTACACATTTCGATAAAGCCTTTGCCTTTTGCCTCTTGCCTTTTGCCTATCCTAACCAAGAAATTAATTTTGCACGACTACTTATCTTGACCAGATGGATTGATTTCAAGGGGTGACAAAACAAAGCGAGCAACTCGAACATCTCCCGCTAGATGTTAAGTCCGATTGCCCGTTCATTCTCAACAAGCACTATTTATTGAGAATGAGCGGAGGAACCCTGAAAATTTCGGCTTAGTTGGTGGCAGCTTGCCGCCAACTAACTCCTCTAGATAAGTATTTTGACTCACGCCCCTCCCTCTTTTGAGACCTTGTGACACTTAGGGTGCGGAATGTGGGATTAAAATAGGTTTAGGGAAATAGTCGAACCAATAGGCTAATCTTGATGCGTCCAAGAGCGATGAGCCAGACGCAAACCCCAATCGAGCAGATAACCAATCGCGCCAATAACGAGAATCACCGCCATCAACTCTGAATAAGCGAGTCGATCGCGTGTATCAAGAATATAATAACCCAAACCCGCACTAACCCCCAGCATTTCCGCCGGTACAAGAACGATCCAGATAATACCTATAGCCAAACGGAAACCAGTTAAGAGATGGGAGAGGATCGCAGGCAGAATAATCTGGAAAACCGTTTCCCCTCGGGTAGCACAGAGACTGCGGGCTAAAGTCAACCAAGAGCGATCAACCGCGTTAACCCCAGCAGCCGTATTGAGAAGGATCGGCCAGATAGCCGCCACCGTCAGCAAAAAATACACAGGTAGATCACCAATTCCCAAAACCATCACCGCTAAAGGCATCCAAGAAAGGGGCGAGATCATGCGTAGAAATTGAAATAGGGCCGACAAAGCCGATTCAAGGGAGCGATACAACCCGATTAATACCCCCAACGGCACACCGATGGCACTAGCGAGAACCAAGCCCACAATAACCCGGCGGCAACTGGTGAGGATATGGGGCATAATCTCCCCCCCAACAAAAAGACGTAATAAAGCGACAAAAGATCGCTCAGGGGAAAAATCATTTAAAATCGGGTTTGAGTGCCATAGAGGACTGGTAAATAGCCACCAGAGCAATAATCCAAAACCGATACCCCATAAGGGGAGTAAAGCTCTTGGCGGGTAGGTCAAAGATTGTAACTTCATGGGTTCAGACCTTTAAAATTTGATCGTCTCGATGCGGGAGAGATTATTCGGTAAGCCGAAAGCTTTCGGTCCGCCCACCTGTTGCAAGGCATTACGGACAAAAGAGTCATCCACCAGATCCCGGGCCACCTGTCGGGGTTGCAGTTTTTGGAGAAAATCGGTATTTCCTTCTACCTGAGTGATTTTTAGTAAGCGTACCAGTTCCTCCGTATAGGAAGGGAAAGGATAGGGCTGGAAATCGATCCGGTTGACCTGCCAAGCTGGATTCTCGATCGCCCCGTCTTTTTTATAGAAATTGCGATCGTAGTAAGTAAGCGCCCGTTGCAATACTGGCAGCGGGTGAGGGGTATATTTTCCACCATCTTTAGAGAGAATCCGGGCTACTTCGGAGCGATTGCCCCGGGACCAGAGTTGAGCTTTAACGAGGGCGTTTACCACCCTCTGCGTCCATTGTTTCCGTTGCCTAATATCCTCCTCGTGAACAAAGACAACGCAACAGGCGTGATTCTTCCAGACATCGCCGGTGAAACGGAGAACCCTACCGGTTTTGAGATTTTCCGCCGCCGCGTTGAAAGGTTCAGCAACGATATAACCGCCGATGCTCTTATTGGCGAGGGCTGATACCATATCCGGGGGCGGGAGAACCACTAGATTAACCTCGTTAGAAGCGATCGGCGCGTCCTTGGCTTTGCGAACTATTTTCAGCCCGTTACGTTGTAAGAGTTGTTGCAAGACCAAATTATGAATGGAATACCAGAAAGGAACCGCGATCGTTTTGCCTCCCAATTCCCTGGGATTTTCAATATCGGGAAGGACGGTGAGGGCTGAACCGTTGGTATGGTTCCAAGCGACGATTTTAGCGGGGAAATTGCGCCCGTAACGAATCCAGATCGAGGTGGGAAAAAGAACATGAATAACGTTCACCTGCCGGGCGAGAAAGGCTTCAACAATCTGCGCCCAAGAGCGGAATAGGCGCGGTTGTTCGGCAGTTAAACCTTCCGCTTGATAAAGTTTTCGCGAGTGGGCCACCAATAGGGGGGCGGCATCCGTAATCGGTAGATAACCGATTTTCACAGGCTGGTCGTTGGCATTGGCGTGAACGGGGAGATTCCAATTATCGGCGGCGATCGCTGCTCCGAAGGAACTGGTAAACAGTGCCGAAAGTTTCAG
The DNA here is from genome assembly GCF_020245605.1 of Microcystis sp. M061S2. Lineage (NCBI taxonomy): Bacteria > Bacillati > Cyanobacteriota > Cyanophyceae > Chroococcales > Microcystaceae > Microcystis > Microcystis sp. M061S2. The sequence goes on from NZ_JADBUP010000023.1 coordinate 86,915, forward strand.
GAAATCTCGACGGCTCATGCCGCAACAAGCACAATTATCGTGTAGGTTCATAGATTTACAGTGTCATGACAAGGGCTAATTCTTGAAAAATTGACTGGCGCAGATCACTCAAAAGCTTGGCTGACTCGAAACGGGGTTTCGGCATCGAGATGGTCCATTCTCGGCGGATGCCCACCGGATGACGGCCCATGAGAAGAACTCGATCGGCCACTAATAGGGCCTCGTCGATGTCGTGGGTAACGAGGAGAACCGTGCTGTTATAGAGAGCTATGACTTCTAGGAGGAGTTTTTGCATCTCGAAACGGGTGATCGCGTCGAGGGCGCTAAACGGCTCATCCAGGAGCAGGAGAGAGGGGCGGCGGGCAAGGACGCGGGCTAGAGAAACTCTCTGAGCCATACCGCCCGATAGTTGATGAGGATAGGCACGCTCGAAGCCCTCTAGTTTGACGCTTTTAACGGCGGTGTGAACCCTTTCGCGCAATTGCTGATGATCGAGGCGGGGCATCCGCTTTAATTTCAAACCAAAAGCCACGTTTTGCCAAACGGTTAACCAAGGTAAAAGGGCGGGGGATTGAAAGACGATCGAGCTGCGGATGTCTGGTGCTTGTAGGGGTCGTGAGTGCAATTGTATTTCTCCGCCATCGGCACTTTGCAAACCAGCGGCGGTAGCAAGGAGGGTAGATTTACCGCAACCACTGGCCCCGAGCAAACAAACCACCTCACCGGAGCGCACCTGTAGGTTAATATCCTCAAAAACGGTACGGTAGCCATGGCGGGTTTTATAGCGTTTATGGAGATTTTTTAGGCTGAGGACGGGGTAATCAGTGGCGATACTCATTGCCTCACCCCCGCTCGCTCGAGTTCGCCAGGGAGAATTTTATCGGTAGAGGACTGACGTTGTAATTCTCTTTCCAGTTGAATCAGGCTCGGAGTTAACACAGGTAAAAAGGCGACCTCGCGCAGCCGTCGGGCCGTGTCGCTATTACGGAAATAGCCTTTTCCTCCCTTAATTTCCGCTTCTAACCATACGGATTCCACCGCTAACCGGGTAATGTCCACTCTGAGGGTGAATAGTTGGCGTGTTCGTCCGAGATCGAAGCTTTCTAGGGTGCTGAATTGCTCGATTGTCTTTTCTAGACGAGTCAGACGCTCCCGGGCGAAGAAATAACGATCGCTGGCTACCGCTGCCTTTCCCCCTAAACTTTTCTCTGTCTCCCCAAGGGATTTACGCGTAATGCCAAGGGCCAGTCCGCATTGTAACAGCAAGAAACAGGGGCGGACTGAGGGTAAAAATTTTGCTGCTTCCAAGCTGATAATCCAGTCGTGAGATAACTGAACTCGATCGAATTCAAGGGTACTGGTGCGGGAAGCTTGTAAACCCAATAATTGTAGGTCTTCACCCCGTTTTAACCCCTCTGCGAAGGAGGGAAGGGCGAGGATAAGAGTTTGTCCAGATGTGGTTTGAGCGGCAACGGCTACTATGAATTCTCCGTTAGAGTCGAGGTTAGAGGCCCAGGGCAGGAAGCCATTAACAGTGACGTTTTCTCCTTCGATCTTTGCCTGTAAACGCAGCTCCTCGATCCCGCCGAGGTACTTCATGGCGTTGGAGAGTCCTGTCGCTCCGGCTATCTCTCCCTTGAGAACAGCCGGTAGAATTTTGTTTTGTAGATAAGTGTTATTACTGGCTGCCAGATATTGAATGAAGACGCGCTGACACCAGAAAACAAAACCGGTGGTCAGGCAGCATTGGGACACAGCGGAGATCGCCTCTACTGCCTGTAGTAAGGAGCCACCCCGGCCGCCTAAGCTTTCAGGTATAGCATAGCCGAACCAGCCCGATTCTCCTAGCTTGGTTAGGGCCCAACCGACGTTGAGATTAGCTGTACCGTTGTTGAGGTCAGTGGCTCTTTCTTCCAGAAAAGAAAGAATTTCGGAGCCTCGATCGAGCATAATTGTTCTCTCCTAGGGGTGAATATTTTCAATCGAGGTCAAACTATCTATAGGTGCGCCGACCACTTCTCTGGCTCTTTTTACCGCCGCTTCATCGGGACTATCGTAGAAACAGAGACATTTACTCAAGTCTTCGCAAACATAGGTCCGCTCGAAACTGACTTCCGGCACTTGAGCATAAAGGGGGGTTTTCTCCGCTTTTCGTTGCAGGTAAGTTTCCATCGTTAGCCCCGGGGGTAAATTCCACTGTACTAGATAGTTGGCTTTGTCTTTGCGCTCTCGCACAGTGGCTAAGTCCTGCCCAATCAAGCGCATTTCCTTGATTAGTTGCCAACCTAGCCCAGCGTTTTCTAGTACTTGTTCGAGGGAGGCCCGATCAATCGCTTTGATAATCAGGAATAACCGCCCTTCTGTTTCACCGATTAGGGCTTCGATTAACTCTCCCTGGGATTTTGATGCGAGTGTGGCAATGCGCTCCAATATCTCGCTCACTTGTTCTTTTGTCCTTTCTTGTTGATCATCCTCTACTAGATATAGAGTCATAATTCATCTGAAATACATTTACAATACATTTGAGTTTACTGTCTTTGGGAAAAAAAAGCAATATTTTCAAGAGCCTGAAAACGAGGTGACACGGGAGTGGATGGTTCAAGACCGTTTCGCTCAAGTTGCGGCTATAACCCTTGCCTTGGGTGATATGCGTGATCTTCTCAGGTGGCTGAGACTCACAGTCTGTGTAAAGTGCCACTGATACTAAATCCGTTGAGTGCAGGCTACTTATGAGGAGAGGCAAGAGGCAATAGGGGGAATAAATAATCAGTTTTTAATAACCGAATTTAGTATGACTCTCTTCTGCCTAGAATGACAGAAGAGAGATAAGTTGTGTTGAGAAATGTGTAGAGTTGGAGCCGACCCTTGACTGCAACCTAAGCTCTCGTGATAACTTGTATAGGAGTTATCGACAAGACCCCCATCAGCTAGACATACCCTTCCAGTTTCTCTATGTTTCATCCCAACCAATCGGAAACCCGCGAAGATATCCGCGAGTATGTGGCCCAACTACAACTTCACATGGCTTTACAAGCTCGTAATCTCGTGCCTAGTCTGACTAATACTAGAGATAGTCGCGAGAAACTGCTGCAGGATACCCAGGCGACTATTGAAAAAATCGTTTCTCGTCATTTCTAGTTGACCGATTTTAGCATAGTCACTTGAGCCACAGGACAGGCGATACAAGTGCCAGAATTGTCACTGCGGAGACTGTCAATAATCTCGATGCCTCCGCTTCTGCAAGAGCAAGAATTGTCTCCTGTCCATCAGTAGGCATTTACCTTGTGGTGACAGCAAAGATAAGACCACCGGTTTTTTCGGTTGTTTATACTTTAGATGGTCATAATCTGAGATTTATTAAACTTCTGAAATCGTAGGAGTTAGCAAGGAATCCAGTTCATTTTTATGTTTCAAATAGGCATCATTCAGACATCCATAAATAGCAGAAGAAAACTCATAAAAGTTTTCATAATATTTGGCATATAAGCATTTATTTTTAACAAATTTACACAGCCTTTCAATTAAATTAAGATTAGGCGAATAAGGCGGGAAATAGAGAAACTATATTAACAAGGAAAAGTTTAAGTTGTGAACGTGCGAAGTATAACTGAAATAGGACTACTATAGCAATTCTTTCTAGGTAAGACGGGAATTTTTCATCAATTGTTAAAATATTAAAAGGATGCTAAAGATGGCGGCTAGAGTTTCCAGAGTGAGCTATCCTAGAGATACTACTTACTCCATCCTCCCCCATGCTCGATCGAGTTCTCCATAGTCGTTATCAAGTCCAACAGTTACTAGGAAAAAAAACTATCTTAGCGAGGGACAGACACACCACCCAGTTAGTTATCATTAAACTTATTCCTGTTCCTAGGGGTCAAGGGAGTCAGTTTATCGGAGAAATAACTGGTAAAATTGCCCTGTTGCGACAACTCTCTCACCCATCTCTCCCCAAATACCTCGATAGCTTTGAGATAGATTCATCCCAGGAACAAATCATCGCTATTGTCCGACCTTATTTATCAGCGCAGCCTTTAGAAAACTATCTTAACTCCAGTTATTTATTAGCAGAACAAGATCTCAAACAAATTGCCAAATATCTTTTGGAGATTCTCTCCTATCTGCATCAGCAGGATGTCCCCCTTAACCACGGCAATATTAAACTTAGTAATATTCTCTTTGATACCCAGTCCCATCGTTTTTATCTAGTTGATTTTGTCTTTGATTCCGATTCTCCCACCACCGACTTACAGGATCTAGGTAAAAGTTTGATCAGTTTAGCCACGGGGATTAAGCATCGTTACATACCCGAAAACTTTGAGCAAAAAACTAATCTAAGTGCTTTTTTCATCTATTGGTTAAAAAGATTATCAAACTCCCCCCCAGACCCTCATTTTCGTTCGGTGACAGAAGCTTTAGCCAGCTTATATAGTTGTCAATTGATCTTAGTATCTATTGGCAATCTGACCAAACCCTACGGCAGCGAAGTTACTGTTTATAAAAAAGATAATCTCCTGCAAATAAAAATCGCTAGTAAAACCAAACAAAAGTTTTTCAACAATCTCAAAACCCAGTTAAGACAGTTTTTACCATCCCTATTCTTTACGATCATTCTCTTAACCATAGTCGGTATTTATGATCTCAAACTGGTCGCTTTTTTAATCCCGATTATCCTAATTTTTCTGCTCAATTTAATCTCCTCTAGTTTATCTTGGCAGTTATGGAAATCTTTTTGGCAGGGGGAACTAGAGTTAAAAATTACCCCCAAAAAAGTTTCTTTCTACCAAAAACTCTGGGGGCTGAAATTTAAACTAACTGCCGATGCCGCTAGTTGCGAAATTTATAGTCTCATTCGTCGCAATGTCACCGTCACTATGCAGGGAGAAAATGTTAATATTATTCCTCCTTCTCTGGTTCTCGTTGCCAACCATCGAGAATATGTTATCACTGCCAGTGAAGATGTTAGCGAAGCCGAATTAGATTGGTTGGCACAACAGTTAAGTGATTGGCTACGTTTACCGATTACGAGAATTTAAGGTGTATTAAGCTAAGTTAACACACCCCAAATTTATTCGATAACATCTTCCGATTTAATCAGATGCGCTTCTAGGAACCAGAGACGTTTATCGATGTCCCGGGAGATTTCTGTATAGAGATCTGCTGTGTCTGCATCCCCTTGATTGCCAGTGGTATCAATAGCAGAACGAAGATGGGAAGCGTATAAGGCATAACGTTCGGCTAAAGCAACGATATGTTCACTACCATCGACGATATCAGCCGGATATTCTGGGAGAATCGAGTTAGCGGCAGCGATGCGCGCTGTTCCCAAAGCGGTTCCACCTAAAGCGGTAATCCGTTCTGCTACCATGTCCCCATAGCCTTCTAATTCCGTGGCCATTTCGTCGAAGAGGCTGTGCAATTGGTAGAAATTTAAACCTTTTACATTCCAGTGGGCCTGTTTAACCTGAGTTTTTAGGTCTAAACTAGCGGCAAGGGTTTGGCTTAAGATTTCAACCACAGCTTTGCGGATATCTAATGCTAAATCGATACGAGTGGCGTAGTATTGTCCCGTGGTTTTGGTTTTGACTGGAGTGGCTACCATAATCTTTCTCCTTGAATTGAAAAACAAAAAAGGTTCTCTTGGACATTGGCTGAAAAATCTTCACTATGTTTACATTATGAGCGCAAGTCCTGCGCCCTTGTAACAGGTGACAGGCAACAGTAAGCCGTGAATCAGTTGCAAAATTTAAGAATGTCCTAAACTTAATGCCTAGTCCTTTATCTAGCTGATAATTGATTATGCTTCTAAATAAGCCGCTAATTCTTCCGAACCGCCAATTAATTGCCCGTTAATGAAGACTTGCGGGGTGGTGGTATTGCCACTCATGGCCCGCAGAGAACGACTGCTGGCATCGCGTCCGAGGATAATTTCTTCGTATTGTAGGCCTTTTTCTTCTAACATTTTCTTGGCCCGGAGGCAGTAGGGACAGCCGACTTTCGAGAAAAGAGAGACTAAAGGCGGTTTTTTGGCTTCTGGGTTGATGTAGTTTAGCATCGTTTCCGCATCGGAGACTTTGAAAGGATCTCCCGGTTCTTCCGGTTCGATGAACATTTTCTCGATAACACCATCTTTGACTAGCATCGAATAGCGCCAAGAACGTTTACCGAAACCTAAGTCAGCTTTATCGACTAACATCCCCATTCCTGCGCTAAATTCGCCGTTACCGTCGGGAATTAAAAGGATATTATCACATTCTTGGTCTTTTGCCCACTCGTTCATGACAAAGGTATCATTCACCGACAAGCAAACAATAGTATCTACGCCATTTTCCCGAAAAACTGGGGCTAATTCGTTATATCCGGGTAAATGGGAGGTGGAACAGGTGGGAGTGAATGCCCCGGGTAAGGCAAAAAGAACAACGGTTTTTCCTTTGAATAATTCCTCGCTGGTGATGTTCACCCATTGATTATTTTGACGCACGGGAAAGGTGACATCGGGAACTCTCTGCCCTTCTCGGTTTGGTAGCATAATCGTCAACTCCTAATTGCTCAGTCGTACTCATTTTGAGTTTGTATAAATTAAGTGTACTCATAACGACTATGAGTTGTCAACAAGTATTTATGCTTAAATCAGGAGACAGGAGACAGGAGGCAACAGGCAACAGGCAAGAGTCTCCAAGAAGGAATCTGGCAATTCTCCCACCTAAAAAGAAGATTAGAAATAAGGTTTTAGATTCGTCCCTTGTTATCAGTTACTTCTGTCTCCTGTATACTGTCTCCTGTCTCCCCCCGCAACGCGCACGAAGTGGTCTCCCCACTTCCCCACCTCCCAATTCATAAGAGTTCTTGCATAATTAATTTTTGAGAGTGCAAAAATGAGAAAAATAGACATAAAATTGCATAAAATCCCTAAATAGAGCATTTAATTGATTAATGCTCATTCTTAATTCTCCTGACGACCGACTACTGGCTTCTGACTCCTCACCTAACGGAAGATTTTTGATTTTTGCAAGAGGTCTATAATTGATAATTCATAATTCCCACTTCTCCCCTCTCCCTACTTCCCCACCTCCCAATTCATAATTCATAATTGATAATTCATAATTCCCACTTCTCCCCACACCCCAACCCCTTTTTTTACTGAAAAATGATGTTTTCCTTCCTGAAAAAAAGCTATAAATGGCTAGGACTAGCGATAATAACGGTGATTTTGGCGATTACACCCGCCGCCATTGCCCAATCAACCACTAGCACCATACCTCTGGCAAAAATTAACTGGTTACAGGCGATTTTTTTGGGATTTGTGCAGGGAGTGACGGAATTTTTGCCGATTAGCAGTACCGCTCATCTAAAAGCGATTCCCGTCTTTTTGGGTTGGGGAGATCCCGGTGTCACCTATACAGCAGTGATTCAATTGGGCAGTATTGCGGCGGTATTATCCTATTTTTGGCAGGATTTAAGGCAAATATCCACAGGAATGGTGAAAGCGGTGGCTAGTTCCGATTATCGTTCCCAGGATTTTCGTTTAGCCCTGGGGATTATCCTAGGCACAATTCCGATCGTTTTCTTCGGTTTGTTAATGAAACTTTTCATTCCCGATTTAGATAACTCCCCCCTGAGAAGCATGACAGCGATCGCCTGTGCCTCCATAGTCATGTCTTTACTCTTAGGTACGTCCGAAAAAATCGGGAAACATAAACGCAGTTTTGAGACTTTGCGACAAAAAGACGGGGTTTTAATGGGATTAGCCCAAGCTTTAGCCCTAATACCGGGGGTATCTCGTTCTGGGTCTACCTTAACTGCCGGGTTATTCATGGGTTTAGAAAGGGCCGTAGCAGCGCGATTTTCCTTTCTGCTGGGGATTCCGGCGATAACTTTAGCCGGTTTAGTGGAATTTAAAGGCGTTCTCGACCAGATTAACACCAGTGAATTAATTCCCCTGGGTATTGGGGTAATTTCCTCGGCGATATTTTCCTATCTTTCGATCGCTTGGTTATTAGATTATCTCAAAAAACAGAGTACCTGGGTTTTTGTCTGGTATCGTCTCTTTTTCGGGGTTACTATCCTGATTGGTGTGGCCTGGGGGCGTTTTTCCTAACTTTTTGGCATTCTAATTAATTTCCAAAAAATCTCGCAATTTTTTTAGATAAGTAGGGTTTGCTGAATAAATTTGAAATGTAGGCAAAGTAAAGGTTTTGGGGCTTTTCTCGCGAAACAGGTGCAAGATTTTGAGAGAATCGTCGTTCAAAACCTTGCGTCTTCATCGGCCCGCGTCCTGTAGGGGCG